>CBFCWO010000001.1:0-114056 GCA_965601625.1 uncultured Flavobacteriaceae bacterium
CTGAGGCTTTCAGAACATTCGGGGATCTCAATCACGTGATCCGCCAGCTCCCTCACCTGTATATCACCTTCAGTGACCACGGCAATGATCTTGCCTTTCCGCGACTTGATCTCCTGAATATTGCTGACCACTTTTTCATAATGACCTTTTTTCGTGGCAATAACCACCACGGGCATGTGCTCATCAATCAGGGCGATGGGTCCGTGCTTCATTTCTGCTGCCGGATAACCTTCTGCGTGGATGTAGGAAATTTCCTTAAGCTTCAAGGCTCCCTCAAGCGCTACGGGAAAATTATACCCCCTTCCCAGATACAGGAAATTGGAGGCATCCTTATACACATCCGCGATAATTTCAATGAGGGGGTTGGACTCCAGCACTTTTTCCACCTTGGTCGGTATTCCCTCGATTTCCGTAAGGATCTCATGGAAATGCGCCTCTGAGAAAGTCCCTTTTTCCTTGGCGAGTTTAAGCGCCAGCATGGTGAGGATGGTGATCTGGGTGGTAAATGCCTTGGTCGAAGCCACTCCAATTTCAGGACCGGCATGGGTATAGGCCCCAGCATGGGTTTCCCGTGCAATGGAGGATCCCACTACATTGCAGACGCCGAAAACGAAAGCCCCGTTCTCCTTGGCAAGCTTGATGGCCGCAAGCGTATCAGCGGTTTCCCCGGACTGGGATATAGCGATCAATACATCCTTCTCTGAAATCACCGGATTCCGATATCTGAATTCTGAAGCGTATTCCACTTCCACGGGAATCCGTGCCAGGTCCTCAAAGATATACTCTGCAACAAGCCCCGCATGCCAGGAAGTTCCGCATGCCGCAATGATAATCCTGTCGGCGTTAAGGAATCGCTCCAGGTTTTGGTCGATCCCTGCCATTTTGATCATTCCCTGCTCGGGAAGCAACCTCCCGCGAAAGGTATCATTGATCGCCCTGGGTTGTTCGTAGATCTCTTTCAGCATGAAATGATCATACCCACCTTTCTCAATCTCTTCCAGGTTTAGCTGTAACTCCTGTATGGTCGGATAGGCTACGGCGTCATTTTGGATCTTCCGCAACTTGATTTCCTTTCCAAGCCTCACGATGGCCATCTCCCCGTCATCCAGGTAGACCGCATTGTTGGTAAACTCAATAAAGGGAGAGGCATCTGAAGCGATAAAGAATTCATCTTCCCCTATCCCGATCGCCAGCGGACTTCCCAGCCTGGCAACGACGATCTCGTCTGGTTTTGTGCGATCGAATACCGCAATGGCATAGGCCCCTACGACCTGATTCAATGCCATTTGTACCGCTTTCCCGAGCTTGACCTTTTCCTTTTTCTTGACTTCCTCGATCAGGTTCACCAGGACTTCCGTATCCGTTTCAGAGTGGAAGGTGTAGCCCCGGTTGGTGAGTTCTTTCCGGATGGCGTCGTAATTCTCGATAATGCCATTGTGGATAATGACCAGGTCTCCGGAATTCGAATAATGCGGATGTGAATTCACATCATTCGGGACTCCGTGAGTAGCCCAACGTGTATGTCCGATTCCGACGGTTCCGGTAAGGGGGATCTCGCCTTGCGCCTTGCCGTTGAGGTCCTCAACCTTTCCCTTGGTCTTTGACAGGTTGATCTTTGTGCCGTCATAAAGAGCGATCCCTGCACTGTCATAGCCCCGGTACTCCAGGCGCTGTAATCCCTTCATAATGATCGGGAAAGCATCCCTTTGTCCAATGTAGCCAACAATTCCGCACATATTAAAGTATTTATGGGCCTAAAAGTAGTATACCGGCTCCGTGTAAGATAAATTTATGGACAAACGGTGTATTTTATTACACAATTGGTTCCTCAGGGATCAATTTCCGAATAAAAGATCTCCAGTTTAAGCCGTTTGGGATCCTCGGGATCCACATTGCTTCCCACCAGCACCGTGCCCAGCGGGGTTATGCCATTCCCCCCCGGGAGCTCTTTTTGGGTTTCATCAGGCAGCAGCACTTCCTCATTTCGGGCAATTCTGAGGTCTGCAGTAATACTCAGCCCCAGGGTGGCATTAACGGAATCCCGAAGTATGATATTGTTGATGTGCTCTGTGATCCTCACCGTATATTTCACCCCTTTGTCTCCATCTTTTTCCAATATCCCGTCGTAGTTCAGGAACACTCCCAGGGGAGAGTCCTCTACATTGGTTTCCGTCAGGAAATTGTACAGCGGCTGGTTGTTCTCTGCGTTGTAGAGGTTAAGTCTGAGGGGTTCATCGGTAACCCCGCGGGCATCCAGCAACTCCCTGTCCACATAGAAGACGAGGTTTGCTTCATTGATGATCCAGTTCTTTTGCTGAATCTCGTTGATGACTTCCCCTCCCCCCATCAAGTCAAAAAGTTCAATCTCGGCATAAGCCCCTGCTCCGCCTTTGAGGTAGATACGGGAAGCATTGGCTTCCATGGTGTTGTCGCCGGAGGTAATTTCTTCTGAGATCTCCGGAGGGTAGGCCTCGCTTAAGAGCGGATTGACCGCATTCCCCTGGAAACCGGTATTTACGCCTCCGGTGAGCAGGGTTAGTACCTCATCATCTTCGATTTCCTGGATTTCGCCTTCCGTGGAAGCTTCATAGGTATATCGCACGGTAAGGTTCGCATTGGATATGTCGAAGAGGATCATCACATCAGAATCGATCGGAGTGATCGAAAGATGAATTCCCCGGAAATACTCCTTGAAGTTCGAATTGCTCAAGAGTTCAGGGGATCCTTCCATATCGATGAGGTTCTGCTGCCAGTACTCAGGGTCCAAATTTACGCGTATCCCGGGCTGTATGCGCTCCTCTACGATCAGGGATTCGTCTTCCTCCGTATCCGGATCGTCTTCCTGGAAGATCAGGATTTCCTCATCAGAAATCTGAACTTCTCCTTCAAAGAGCAAATCAGAGGCAAATTCAGGGGTATAGCTCTGATTTGAATAATAGGGCTCCAGTTCAAGGAATCCCGATTCCGGACTTAGGTCACGCATGTAAAAGGAAGAGCGTTCGACCCGAAAATTAAAAGTGGCGTCCCGGTCCCCGTAAATACTGTCGAGCTCCCTTCGCTGAGGGAAGGTATTTCCAATGGTTATATCGTCCTCAGCATCATTTATGCCGTCCCCGTCCGTGTCTGGGTTTAAAGGGTCTGAACCACTGGCATTTTCCTGTGAGTCCGTCAATCCGTCCCCATCAGAGTCACTGTTGGCATCATCGGGGTCAGCATCAAGGGAATCGATCACCCCATCCAAATCACTATCTGCATTTTGATTCTGAAAATAGGGCAGGTATAAAATGACCTCCTTCACGGTTTCGTTTTCGTCCGGAACGTTGGGATCTGTCTCCTCCCTTTGTTGGGTAAATCTTCCGAAAAACTGTACCCCATTCGTGTTCGTGATAGACAACTGTGAGGTAATCCGGCCTTCCGTTTTGCCGTAAACCGGGTCGTTGAAAACCCCAAGCTGGTAGATGGGTTGCTGGTTGGTGGGTACTGCTTCGATCTTTTTGTTGAATGCAAAAACATCGAATTCTGCCCTTCCATTTTTGAAAGGCTCCGTCGCGATTACCCGATTACCAATGGTTACCGGATCTTCTTCACAGGATTGCGCAATACTAATAAAAACAATCCCCGCAAGCAGGGTAATAATAAGTCGCTTCATGCAAAAACATTTACGATTCCAGAACTTCGTTGCTGTAAAAATTCGTATAAGCCTCTTCAAATTCCTGAAAAGACACATACGGTAATACTGGTTTTTGTAGGTTGGCGACGTGTTGTTGTAAATCCTCAGGGATTTCTTCGGCGGCTAATATAACCGCGTCCGAATAATCCACCGCTATTTTTAACAAATTATTGTAGGAAGGTGTGCTGAGTTTCTCGATGCGATCCTCGGGTATTTTGTCATATGCGATTTTGGCAACCATTTCCGGGTTGAGTTCTCCTTCAAAGTCCTTCCCGTAAATCGAGGTTACGATCTTGCTGTCGGCAAACAGGGGTTCGTCCGTATAATATTCCCGCAGGTAAAGGGGCAAAAGGGAAGCCATCCATCCCTGGACATGAATGATATCCGGGGACCAGTTGAGCTTTTTAACTGTTTCAACCACCCCTTTTGCGAAAAAGATGGCCCTTTCATCATTGTCTGCAAACAGGGTTCCGTTTTCATCTGTAAAGGTAGCCTTGCGCTTGAAGTACTCCTCGTTATCGATAAAATATACCTGGATCCGCTCCCGGGGGATAGAAGCCACTTTTATAATCAGGGGCATATCCATGTCGTTGATAACCAGATTCATGCCCGACAGACGGATTACCTCATGCAACTGATGGCGTCGTTCATTGATATTCCCATACCTGGGCATAAATATCCTGATCTGCCCGCCCTTGCTGTTTACCATGCGGGGGGCCTCATAGGACATTTTGGAAACGGGATTTTCAGGCAGGTAGGGAACTAATTCAGAAGAAACGAACAAAACCTTTTTACCAGTCATAAAAGAGCGTTTTTGTCTATTGCCGAAACGTAGGTGCAAAATTACAAAATTTATGCAGAATAGCCTTAATTGTAGTAAGTTTGCTGCCCGTTTAAGGCACGGTATGGAAGTTCTAACGACCAAAGAAGCGATCGTAGAGTACAGGGAGCGTCTTCACAAGGAAGGGAGAAGCCTGGGTTTGGTTCCCACCATGGGAGCCCTCCACGACGGACACCTCGAGCTTGTCAGGAGGGCCTGTAAAGAGAATCAGGAGGTGCTGGTCAGCATCTTTGTGAATCCTACCCAGTTCAACGATCCGGAGGATCTGAAAAAATACCCAAAATCCCTCGCCAGGGACGTGGAAAAGCTCGAAGCACTCTCCTGCAGCGTACAGGTCTTTGCCCCGGAGGTTTCCGAGATGTACGGGTCAACCATACTTTCCAGGAAGTACGATTTCAAGGGTATGGACACCCTCATGGAAGGAGCCCACAGGCCAGGACATTTCGATGGGGTTGGAACCATTGTGGAAGCACTGTTGCAATTGACCCTCCCGCAACGCGCCTACTTTGGTGAAAAGGACTACCAGCAGTTGGTGATCATTCAGGACCTGGTCAGACAAAAGAAGATCCCGGTGGAAATCAAACCCTGTCCAATCGTCAGGGAACCAAACGGTTTGGCCATGAGTTCCCGCAACGGTTTGCTGACAAAAAGTCTTCGAATGAAAGCAGGATTCATTCACGACACCCTAAAGGAGGCCAAAACCCTTTTTGGCACGAAAAGTGCTTCTGAAGTAAAGGATTATGTTCGGCAGCAGTTTTCCGAACATCCTGATTTTGAGTTGGAATACATTGAAATTGCAGACGCGGACACACTTGAACCGGTGGTCCGAAAAAGCGAAAAAAACAATTACAGGATCTTTGTTGCAGCCTACCTCGAAGGAGTGCGGCTTATCGACAACATGGCCCTGAACAAAGTAATTTTGCCCCATGCAAATTGAAGTAGTCAAATCCAAGATACACCGGGTTAAGGTTACCGGAGCGGATCTGAATTATATCGGAAGTATTACCATTGACGAAGACCTGATGGATGCCGCCAATATCATTCGCGGTGAGAAGGTACAGATTGTGAACAACAATAATGGTGAGCGACTGGAAACCTATGTCATCCCCGGACCCCGGGGAAGTGGCGAGCTCACCCTTAACGGTGCAGCAGCCAGAAAGGTGGCCGTCGGAGACATCCTTATCCTCATTGCATATGCGTGGATGGACATGGATGAAGCACGGGAGTTCAACCCGGCCCTGGTCTTTCCCAATGAGGACACCAACCTGCTCAACTGATTTTGAAACCTCGAGCGAAGAAAATCCTGAAGACGGGACTCCCCATTGCGCTGGGAGTGTTTCTGATCTTCTATTCCTATGCGATTACTTCCCCTGAGGACCGCGCACAGATCGTAAAATACATTCGGGAGGCGGACCCCTTCTGGATCCTCGTATCCATATTCCTGGGAATCCTGAGCCATTTATCCCGTACCATACGATGGAACTATTTGCTGGAACCCATGGGGTATACCCCCAGAATCCGGAATACGATGATGATGGTGCTGATGGCCTATTTCGCCAATCTGGGGATACCCCGTTCAGGAGAAGTCTTGCGGGCCACGGCCCTGGCCACCTATGAAGACGTCCCTTTCCAGAAGGGTTTTGGGACCATTGTAACAGAGCGGGTGATCGATGTAATCATGTTGCTGCTGATCATTCTGGCGGCCCTGATCTCCCAGACCAATATCATTTCAGGCTACCTGGCTGAAAACGGTTTTGGGCTCGGGAGTTCTATTCTGCTGATTTTGGTCGGGGTAGGGGGCCTTTTTGGCATGCTGGCCCTGCTCAGAAAATCCTCAAACCCCTTTGCGGTTAAGGTGCGATCCTTCCTCAAAGGGTTGCTGGAAGGGGTCCTAAGCATCTTCAGCATGAGGCGGAAATGGGCCTTTATAGGTCATACCCTATTTATCTGGGCGTGTTACATCGGGATGTTCTGGGTAATTAAATACACGGTCCCTGAGACCATTTCCCTCACCTTCGGGCAATTGCTGGTCGGATTTGTGGCAGGGGCTTTTGCCATGTCCACCACCAATGGAGGCATTGGCCTGTATCCCATTGCAGTGGGGAAAGCGCTCGCCCTGTTTGGGATCAGTGCGGTATCCGGGGATGCCTTCGGGTGGATCATGTGGATCGCCCAGACCCTGATGGTTGTTGTTTTTGGTGCAATATCCTTCCTACTCCTGCCGTTATTGAACAGGGACAAATAAGTCCCTCCCAAAATCGACTTACATGAAACGCCTACTTTACCTGGCTTTATGCCTATGGGCTGCCCTGCCTTTGAATGCCCAGGTGACGGAAGAAATCTTCGAATCCTTTAAACTGCAGGAACGTCGGGACGTAAAGTATTATATCCCGGAAAACTACGATCCAGAGTTAAGCTATCCCCTGGTGCTCGTGCTGGATGCGGAACGCCTTTTCGATCAGGTGGTGGCTACCTCAAAGTTCTACAGCCGCTTTCAGGGAATGCCTGAGGCCCTCGTTGTAGGTATCGGACAAGCTGAGGGAGATATCAGGTGGGAGGATTGCGCCTTCGAGGAGCAGTCAGGGCTCCCGGAAGACAAGGGTAAAAACTTCTTTGAATTCATCGGGCTGGAAGTCATTCCCTTTATGGTAAGCCGATACAACGTTGCTCCGTTCCAGATGTTCGTCGGGTACGATATCACCGCAAATTTTGGGAACTATTACCTCTTCAAGGAAAGATCTATTTTCAGCGCCTTTATAAGTATTTCCCCCTATTTGGCCACGGAGATGGAAACCCGGGTTGCTTCCAGGGTTGCAGATATGGAACAACCGCTTTTTTATAACCTTATTGCTGAAGGAAAGGCCATGGAGGAAGAACCACAGCTTGCGGCCCTTCACAGCTCCCTGCAGAAAGTGGATCGCGAAGGCTTCAACTACCATCTGGACACCTATGATGACGCTGATGAGGTCACCATCGCTGCTCGTGGAATCAGCAGGGCATGGGAGAGGACTTTTGCTGTTTTCAAACCGATCAGCCCCGAAGAGTATCGCAAAAACATCCTAACCTCAGAAGATCCGGTCTTCGATTATCTGGCCAACAAATACAACACAATCGAAACGCTTTTCGGATACCGAAAGCCGGTAGAGCTAAACGACATCATGGCCATCTATGCCGGATGCCGCAAAAAAGACGACTTCGAGTCCCTTAAACCGCTATCCGACCTTTGCAAAAAGGAATTCCCGGAAACCATGATGGGTTTCTATTTTGAAGGGGAATACTACGAGGAGATCGGGGAGCCGAAAAAAGCACTGCGTACTTTCGAGAAGGCCTTTGGCATGCAGGAGATCGATTTTCTTACCAAGGACATGGCCCTGGATAAAATGGATGCCCTTAAAGCGGACTTCGGATTTAACTAAAACAAGATACCTCCAGGGACCTTTCAGGGATTTAATGACCGGAATAGATACGGTTGTTAATTCCGGGCGTGCGGTCTATCTTTAGCCAAAATCCCGCCTGGACCATGGCTAAAACCAAAACCACTTTTTTTTGTCAGCATTGCGGTGCCCAATACGCCAAATGGATCGGGCAATGCACCTCCTGCCGGAAGTGGAACACCATTGTTGAGGAAGTCATTGAAAAAGCGGCAAAAACCCCGGACTGGAAGGGTGATTCCGAGCCACAGCGCAGTGCTGTGCCATTGCGCCTCAGTGAAATTGATTCCGACCTGGAAATGCGCATCTCCACCGCGGACCGGGAACTCGACCAGGTACTCGGCGGCGGGCTGGTTCCGGGCTCCCTTACCTTGATGGGCGGTGAACCCGGCATTGGAAAAAGCACGCTTATGCTTCAAACGGCCCTTAAAATGCCTTTGAAGACCCTCTATATTTCCGGAGAGGAAAGCCAGCGACAGATCAAGATGCGGGCAGAACGGATCGCCCCGCTGAGCGATACCTGCTACATCCTTACAGAAACCCAAACGAGCAAAATTTTCAGGCAGATAAAGCAGCTGCAGCCGGATGTTTTGGTCGTGGATTCGATTCAAACCCTCCATTCGGATTACCTGGAAGCGGGTGCGGGAAGCATTTCACAAATACGCGAATGCACCTCAGAGCTGATCCGTTTTGCGAAAGAAACCAACATTCCGGTAGTCCTCATCGGCCATATCACCAAGGATGGAAGCATTGCAGGGCCTAAGATCCTCGAGCATATGGTGGATACCGTCCTGCAGTTTGAAGGGGACCGAAATCATGTTTTCCGGATCCTCAGGGCCCTGAAGAACCGTTTCGGTTCTACCTCAGAGCTTGGGATCTACCAGATGCAGTCGGACGGATTGCACCCGGTAACCAATCCTTCAAGCCTGTTGATTTCACAGCACAAGGAGGTGCTAAGCGGGACAGCGGTGGCTGCCACCCTTGAAGGGGTTCGGCCTTTGCTGATCGAGATCCAGGCCCTGGTGAGCTCTGCGGTTTACGGAACGCCTCAACGCTCGGCTACCGGATTTCCGCCAAGGCGGCTCAACATGTTATTGGCAGTGCTTGAAAAAAGGGCCGGCTTTAAATTGGCTGCCAAGGATGTGTTTCTGAATATCACCGGAGGCATACAGGTGGTAGATCCCGCGATTGACCTGGCCATTATCGCTGCCATTCTGTCGAGCACGGCCGATATCCCCATTGAGCGGGAAATATGTTTTGCCGCTGAAGTTGGCCTGGCCGGTGAAATCCGACCCGTACCCCGAATTGGGCAGCGCATCACCGAGGCAGAAAAACTGGGATTCGGGGTCATTTACGTTTCCAGACACGCCGATATTCCCAAAAAAGGCTACGATATTGAAGTCCGGAAGGTTTCCCGTGTAGAGGATGTTGTTCGATCCCTGTTTGGGTAGTTCGGCTTCCCGATGCTTAGTGTGCAGGATTATCTTTCCGCCCTAGGGTGCCGGGTTGGGCTGGTTTTCATGCACAGATTCGATCTCCTTAAGCACCTCATCGCTAAGATGGATGTTTATGCTGCTGATATTTTCCTTTAGTTGCTCCATCCGGGTTGCGCCGATGATATTGCTGGTCAAAAAGGGCCTGCTATTGACAAAGGCAAGGGACATTTGTGCAAGGGTAAGCCCGTGCCTCTCTGCAATCTCCTTATAAGCCCGGGTTGCTTCAACGGCCTTCTCCCCGCTATAGCGGCTGTAGTTCGGAAAAAGGGTCACACGGGCATTTTCAGGTTTACGCCCTCCCAGGTATTTCCCGCTCAGCGTACCAAACCCAAGGGGGGAATAGGCCAGCAGACCGATCTGTGAACGCAGGGACATTTCTGCCAGACCGACTTCAAAAAGCCGGTTGAGCAAACTGTAGGGGTTCTGAATGGTAATCATCCCCGGCAGTTCGGGTTTGAGAAGCGCTTCCTCCCGGAACCGCATCACCCCCCAGGGCGTTTCATTGGAAAGACCCACATGTCGGATCTTTCCCTGCCTGACCAGGGAAGCAAGGACTTCCAGAACCTCGCGGATATTGTCCGTCCAGGAGTCCTCCGGATCGGGAGTAAAACCCCGTTTCCCGAAGAAATTTGTGGTGCGTTCCGGCCAATGCAACTGATACAGGTCTATATAATCCGTCTGCAGCCTTTTCAAGCTTCCTTCCACCGCCTCCACGACGGCATCGGGGCGAAAGCCCGTATCCCGGATAAACCTCGTAAATGGTGCTGGTCCTGCAACCTTGGAGGCAAGGACTACCCGGTTGCGGTTTCCGGTTTTCTGAAACCAATTGCCGATAATCTTCTCCGTTAGCGCATAGCGGTCCTTATGGGCTGGAATAGGATATAACTCCGCCGTATCGAAAAAATTAACCCCCTGATCCAGGGCGTAATCCATCTGGGCATGTCCTTCGGATGCTGTATTCTGCCGGCCCCAGGTCATGGTGCCGAGACAGATCCTGCTAACGCGGATCTGGGTTTGAGGTAAGGTAGTGTATTCCACGGTGTATCTGATTAAGTAAGGAAATGCCTACTGAAGTTCAAGCAAAATAGGGCAGTGGTCACTATGCACGGCCTCTGAAAGGATCACCGAGCGCTTCAGGTATTTTTCCAAAGGCTGGGCGACCATTCCGTAATCCAGCCGCCACCCTTTGTTTCGGGCCCTGGCCCCGGCCCGGTAGGTCCACCAGGTATATTGATCAGGAGCGTCATTGAAGTGCCTGAAGCTGTCTATAAAGCCACTTTCCATAAAATTCCCGATCCATTCCCGTTCCACGGGAAGGAACCCGGAAACGTTCTTGTTGCGGACCGGATCGTGGATATCAATGGCGCGATGGCAAATATTGTAATCCCCGCAAATCACCAGGTTGGGATAATCCGTTTTGAGCCGGTTTACATAATCCTGGAAATCGTCCATATATTTCAGCTTATGATCCAGCCGCTTGATATTCGTGCCGGAAGGCACATACAGGCTCATCACGGAAACACCGTTAAAGTCCGCCCGGAGGTTCCTTCCTTCGAAGTCCATATATTCGATCCCGGTCCCCACTTCGACATGGTCGGGGGCTTCCCGGCTCAGGATGGCCACCCCGCTGTACCCCTTCTTTTCGGCCGGAAACCAATGTTGGTGTTTGTACCCGGCCCTATCAAAGAGGGACAGATCCAATTGATCGGCCGTGGCTTTGATCTCCTGAAGGCAGATCACATCCGGTGCCGTATTTTGGAGCCAGTCCAGGAAACCCTTCCGTATGGCAGCCCTAATTCCATTGACATTATAGGAGGCTATTTTCAATGCAAAGATTTTTGCCAAAAATAGGCAATACCCTACAGTCCCAGAAATTGTGATGTGAACAGGTATAAGATAAGTCCTTACCTTTGAAATCTTCCAAAACAGCTATACGCTTGACCGCTACACGCCTGACACCACTCCCGAAAATTTGGGTCTTAATATGCCTGCTCGCGTTTGTAACCCTTAACGCTCAGGAAGAACCCAGGGATTCCATTACCTATCTGCCCGAGGTGATCCTGGGCCTGGATGTGGAAGACCGTTCCCCTCTGGGCATCATTCCTTCCGATTTGCTCACTGAGAAGGCTATCAGCACCCAGAACCCCGTCGATTTTGCGGGTACCCTGAACCAGGTTCCCGGAGTATACTTTTTGCAGGGCGCGTTGAATACCAACCGGATCACCATCAGGGGGGTTGGGGCACGAACCCCTTTTGGGACGGATAAGCTTCGAATGTATTACAATGATATCCCGGTCACCAACGGCGTGGGTGTTTCTGCCCTGGAGGCCTTCGACCTTGAAAACCTGAACGGAATCCGGGTGGTCAAGGGGCCTAAATCGGGAAGCTATGGGGCTGCCCTGGGCGGGGCTATCCTGCTTAGATCGGATCCCAAGGAGGGTTCAGGCACCTTTATCGACAACCGATTGAGTTTTGGTTCCTACAGCATGTTTAAAAACAACCTCAGCATGGTGCATAAAGAGGAAGGCTTTCAGGCCGAGGTTCGCTATAACAAGCTCACCACCCAGGGGTATCGGGAAAACAATGCTTTTGACCGGGATGGATTGCTGCTGAACCTGGGATTCGAACTCGGGCAGGCACATGAGGTGAACCTGCTGGCCAATTATATAGACTATACCGCCCAGATCCCCAGCTCCCTTGGAAGAACCGATTTTGAAGAGGATCCCACCCAGGCGGCTGCCAACTGGAAGGCCGCCCAGGGCTTTGAGGCCAATAAATATACCTTGATTGGCCTTTCGGACCGGATCCGCCTGGGGGATCGGTTCGAAAACACCAGCACGTTGTTCTTTTCCTATCTGGACCACTACGAACCAAGGCCTTTCAATATTCTGGATGAATTCACCCTGGGATACGGCTTGAGATCTGTTTTTAACGCTAACCTGGGGAAGCCCGACAGTCCCATGAAGGCCCTGCTGGGTGTGGAGCTCTACAAAGACGAGTATTCCTGGTCCACCTATGAGAACCTCTACGAGGAAAACAACGGACAGGGAAGCCTTCAGGGGGAACAGCTGAGCCGGAATAAAGAGTTCAGGAACCAGTTCTACCTGTTTGGCCAGTTCCAGTGGCAATTTACGCCCCGCCTGCGTGCCCTGGCCGGGCTTAGCCTCAATAGTACCCAATTTGATTTCAGGGACCTTTTTGGAGAAGCGGAAGAGAATCGGAGTGCCCAGCGGGAATTTGACCCTATCCTTTTGCCAAGCCTGGATATCCGCTATAGCTTTGAGGACAACTCCTGGGTCTATCTGAATATCAGCCGTGGCTTTAACAACCCTTCCCTGGAAGAATCCCTGAATCCGGACGGGCTGGTAAACCCTGATATCCGCCAGGAAAGGGGTATGAACTACGAAATTGGCGGGAAGGGGAATTGGCTGAACAACCGCCTGCAGGGCACCATTGCCTTCTACCAAATGAATATAGAGGACCTCCTGGTTGCCGAACGGGTGGGGGAAGACCAGTTCATCGGCAGGAATGCCGGAAAAACGCGACACCGGGGGATGGAGCTAAGCCTGCAATACCTGATACCCTCCAGCACCTCCTGGAATTTCACTCCTTTTGTATCCTATACCCTGAACGACCATTCCTTCACGGAGTTTATAGACGGGGATAATGATTTTTCGGGGAACCCCCTGACAGGTGTTCCCAGGCACCGCATTTACAGTGGGCTTCAGGTAAATTCTGAAAAAGGCTGGTATTGGAATTCCACCTATCAATATGTAGATGCCATCCCCCTTACCGATAGCAATGACGAATTCAGTGATCCCTATAACCTTTTCAACACCCAATTGGGATATCGAAAACAGTGGAGCAGACACCTTAGCCTGGGCCTGGAAATAGGCATCAACAATGTTTTTGATACCCGGTATGCCAGCTCGGTGCTAATCAATGCGAACAGTTTCGGGGGGGCGGAACCCCGCTATTTCTATCCGGGGAACGGGAGGAACTATTACTCCCGCATCCAGTTGCTGCTCTCCCTCTAAACCCTGGCTTTCTTAAGCCACTGCTTCATATCCACTTCCTCGTGGATTTCAGCGGAAAGGGAGGCTATGGGAATCCTCCTTTGCTCCATGGTATCCCGATAACGGAGGGTTACCGTACGGTCTTCCAGGGATTGATGGTCCACGGTTATACAGAAAGGCGTCCCGGCCGCGTCCTGTCTCCTGTACCGGCGTCCCACGGCATCCTTTTCGTCATATTGAACCATAAACTCCCATCGGAGCTCCTCAAGGATGTCATTGGCGAGTTCAGGCAGGCCGTCTTTTTTGACCAGGGGCAGAATAGCGGCCTTCACCGGCGCCAGCACCGGGGGGATCCTGAGCACGGTACGGCTCGATCCGTCCTCCAGGGATTCTTCCTGAAGGGCGTTTGAAAAAATGGCCAGGAACATCCGGTCCAGACCAATAGAAGTCTCCACTACATAGGGCACGTAGCTTTCCTGTAGCTCCGGATCAAAATACTGCAATTTCTTACCCGAAAATTTTTCGTGGCTCGCCAGATCGAAATCGGTCCTCGAGTGAATCCCTTCCAGTTCCTTGAAACCGAATGGGAACTTAAACTCAATATCCGCCGCTGCATCTGCATAATGTGCGAGTTTTTCGTGGTCGTGGAAACGATACTGGTCCGCTCCCATACCCAGGGAAAGGTGCCATTTCATCCTGGCCTCCTTCCAGTATTCATACCATTTTTGCTGCTCCCCGGGACGAATAAAGAACTGCATTTCCATCTGCTCGAACTCACGCATCCGGAATATGAACTGCCGGGCAACGATCTCGTTGCGAAACGCCTTGCCAACCTGTGCAATCCCAAACGGGATCTTCATCCTTCCGGATTTCTGTACGTTGAGGAAATTCACAAAGATCCCCTGGGCCGTTTCAGGCCGGAGATACAATTCCATGGAAGAATCCGCGGTTGCCCCCAGGCGTGTTCCAAACATCAGGTTGAACTGTTTCACATCCGTCCAGTTGCGGGAGCCCGAAACCGGGCATACGATTCCCAGTTCCTCGATCAGGGCCTTCACATCAACCAGATCTTCCTTTTCCAGGGACCGGGCCATCCTTTTGAGAATGCTGTCGGCCTGTTCCATGTATTTTACCACCCTCGGATGGGTCTTTACGAACTGTTCGCGGTCAAAAGCATCCCCGAAGCGCTTGGCGGCTTTGGCGATTTCCTTGTCCGCCTTGGCCTCGATCCTGGCCACATGGTCTTCGATAAGCACATCTGCCCGGTAGCGCTTTTTTGAGTCCTTATTGTCGATCAGGGGGTCATTGAAGGCATCGACATGGCCTGAAGCCTTCCAGGTGGTCGGGTGCATAAAAATAGCGGAGTCGATTCCCACGATGTTCTCGTGGAGCTGAACCATGGCCCGCCACCAGTATTCCCGGATATTTTTTTTCAGCTCGGCCCCGTTTTGGGCATAGTCATAAACGGCACTCAGGCCGTCATAGATCTCACTGGACTGTACGACATACCCATATTCCTTCGCATGGGATATGACTTTCTTAAAAAGGTCTTCTTGCTTTGCCATTGGGCAAAAATAGAATATCCGCAGAAAGAAGTTCTCCTATTTCAGACGAAATTCCGAAGTGGAAAGGAGTTTTTCGTCCTCAAATATGTTGAGGGTATAGATCCCGGGTTGCAGAGAACCTTCGGGGACGGTGATAAAGTCACATACGTTCATCTCATCCCCCGTAAAGATCAGCTCGACTTTTTTGCTGTACACATTTCCATTCACAGCAACCAGGCTGGTATTGTCCTCCAGGATCGCCATTCCGGGATCGAGGAACTGAAGGTAGAGCACCTTTTCCTCCATGGTGACATTCGGGTTGCCACGTATGGTTACGCATGCCCTGAGTTTAGCGATGTTCGTCGCCTTATTGGTTTTGACAGGCCGCTGTTTTCGGATTCGGAATCCATCCCCCAGGGGATTTTCGATGCTCAGGTAGCTTTTTCGCCTGAGTTCCAGGTTGAGCTCCCGGTTTTTTTCCCGCAACAGGGCTTCCGTCTCCGCCAGGGAAGTTGTCTTCCCTTTGAGTTCATCGAGCATCTCTTTGGTTTGGGCGTATTGCTCTGCCAACTCCCTGTTATTTAATTGCAGCTCTTCGTTCTTAAGTTTGATGCTGTAGTACCTGGCCTCCAGGGTCCTTAATTCCTTGCGGTACTGGGTGAGTTTCCTGATATTGAAATTGAGCCGGTCGACGGAATCCAAAAGTTGTTCCACCCGGCTTTGGCTTTCCTGCAATTCGATATCGTTTACCTCATTGAGCGCCAGCAGGCGGTCTACTTCCGTTTTCATCAGGGTAAGGTCCCTGACAAGCAGGTTTCGTTCTTTTTCCAGGTATGAAATCTGCTGTTGGGACTGCGCATAACTGTAATAGAACGCGATCAGGATCCCGATAATCACCGCAACAAGGGTGACAAAGATGATCCTGCTGTTAAAATTAGTGTCCTGGAGGTTCATTCGGCGGGTGCCTCAGATGGCTGTTTGATGCATGTTTCTGAATCTCTCAAAAATACTAAATGATCTAAACACCTTTGTGGTGCCCCCGCACTGTTTTGGATGTAATGACGTATTATATCGGGGAGAGCATGTCCTGTGTGCATTTTGTCGAAATGAATTGCCCCTCACCGAATACAACTTCCGGGAAGAAAATGCAGTAGACCGCATATTTTATGGGCGTTGCAGGGTATTTAAGGCAGGCGCATTGCTGTACTATAGCGAAAATGGAATCGTACAAAGGCTTATTCACGGTCTGAAATACCGTGGGCTCGAGAAAACCGCGACCTATCTGGGAGCCTGGTATGGAGCAGCGTTAAGCCGGGAACCGATCTTACAAGGCGTGGATTTTGTCCTTCCTGTCCCGCTGCACAAAAACAAAGTGAGAAAACGCGGATATAACCAGTGTGCACGATTCGGACAGGAAATTGCCTTGCACCTTGGCGCTGCCTATTCGGAAAAACTACTGGTAAAAACGATCACAACCCCCACCCAGACAACCAAAGACCGATGGAACCGATGGAGGGGGATCCATGGGGCCTTCCACACCCCCGCTCCGGGCAACCTGAAAGGAAAAAGCGTCCTGCTGGTGGACGACGTGATTACTACAGGGGCCACCCTCGAGGCCTGTGGCACGGTCCTGCAGGCAGCAGGATGCCGGCAGTTGTTCATTGCTGCGATGGCCTTTGTTCCCTAGTTGCGTTCTTCGTCAAATTAGTTGTTTCTTTGTGCCTATCAATCGAGGTGTTATGGAATCTTTCCGCCGCATCCTGGCCGGTGTTTTTGCCCTTTGCATGCTTTTTGGGCTGAACCAGTGTGGCCGCAGGGGAACGCCAAGTGGCGGGCCCAAAGATGAAACGCCACCAGTACTGATCAAGGCGGAACCCGACAATGAAACCACCAATTTTACTTCCCGGCGGATTCGGCTTTATTTTGATGAGTATATCCGACTGCAGGATGCCCAGAACCAATTGATCATCTCTCCTCCCCCAAAAAATGCGCCGGAGGTCACCCCCATGGGCGGTATCCGAAAATATGTACAGATCGATATCAAGGATACCCTTAAGGAAAACACCACCTACACCTACAACTTTGGCCAGAGCATCGTAGACAATAACGAAGGGAATCCGAACAACTTCCTGACTTACGTGTTCTCCACCGGGGAATATTTAGACACCCTTACCGTGGAAGGGGTGGTCGCTGACGCTTTTAAACGGAGTGCGGATCCTTTCATCAGTGTGATGCTTTATGAGATCGATTCTGCCTTCACCGATTCTGTGATTTACAAACAACCTCCCTATTACATCACCAATACCCTGGACAGTGCCGTGACCTTCCAGCTAAAAAACCTGAAGGCAGGCACCTATCGTCTGATCGCACTCCGGGATGTTGGAAAGAACAATGTCTTTGATCAGGGGGTGGATAAAATCGGGTTTGTGGCAGAAAACGTGGTAGTTCCCTCAGATTCGGTATATGTGCTCAAGCTCTTTCAGGAGGTACAGGATTACGGCGTGCTTCCGCCTTCCTTTGCCGCATCCAATCGGATCATATTTGGATACAGTGGTGAGGCTCCTCCCATTGTATCGTTGTTAACACCCCTCCCGGACAGCGTCAGAACCCTCATTGCAAAAGAACCGCAAAAGGATTCCCTTAACCTTTGGATCACCCCTTATGAGGCAGATTCCCTGATCTTTACCCTGAGGCACCCTGTAAACGAAACCCGAATTGACACCTTTACGGTTAAACCCGTAAAAGCTGTGCGAGACTCCATGCGCCATTCCTGGGATCCCACCTCCAGCCTGAATTTTACGGATACGGTCTTTCTGGATGCAACCCTGCCCCTTGTAAAGCTGGATACCACAAAATTTACCCTTCTGAACAAGGACAGTATAGGGCTGGCCCTTAGCCTAAGACTGGATACGATTGCAAACCGTGTCCAGCTGGATTTTGACAAGGAACCCAATGAGGTCTATACCCTTGAAGTGCTCCCGGGAGCCCTCGAAGATTTCTTTGGAGACACGAATGATACGCTGAGGACGCGGTTTAATACGGGAAGCCCAGCGGATTTTGGAAATCTGCGGTTTACAGTGCAGGGAAACAGCGATTACCCGCTTATCGTCGAACTATTGGATAACCGGGAAGAAATACTGCGCAGAAAATTCCTCAACGGATACGAAGAACTTCAGTTTCGTTCCTTACCCCCGGGGAACTATCGCATTCGCATCATTTTCGACTCGAACGGAAACGGGCGATGGGATCCCGGTAACTACCTTCAAAAAATCCAGCCCGAACGGGTTCTCTACTACCCGGGTACTATTGAGATGCGCGCAAACTGGGAAAAGGTGGAGACCTTTACGGTTTCAGAGTGAAATGGTCCCGGTCATCCAGGAACCTGAATGTATTCCGGGATTCCTCCAAATGAGCTTTGCTCAGGGTCACCTGCAGCACTTCTTCCCTTTCGGAATAGGCTAACCTGTTTCCCATACCGTCAAATCCGGCGCTGTGACCATTATAGGTGAGGCCATTTGGATCCGATCCAATACGGTTCACGCCCAGGGTATACGCCATGTTTTCAATGGATCTTGCACGCAGCAGGGTGTCCCAGGCCCCTATCCTTGGGCTTGGCCAGTTTGCAACGTATAGCAGCACATCGTAATCCCCGGTATTTCGGGACCATACCGGAAATCTAAGATCATAGCAGATCAGGGGACAAAACGTGAAATCCCTGAATTGAATTATGGTTCGCTCTGTTCCCCTTTGGTAGACCCTGTCCTCCCCGGCCAGGGTAAAGGTATGTCGTTTGTCGTACGAATCGAAGACGCCCCCGGGCTGCATGAAGATCAGGCGGTTGAAGTATTGTCCATTCTCCTGGAAGACCATGCTTCCCACTACTCCGGCATCGGTCCTTTCGGCCTGCTGCTGCATCCATTCAAGGGTCCGTTCACCTTCCTCGGGGGCGATATGCCCGGGATTCATGGTAAACCCGGTGGTAAACATCTCCGGAAGGACTATAAGATCCGGATGGTCCTCCAATCCGCCAATCTTGTGTTCGAATTGCTTTCGGTTGGCCTCCGGGTCTTCCCAGATTAGCTCGGCTTGTATCAGGGCTACTTTCATGCGCCTATTTCGTCAGGATTGCTGGTCCAGAAGGGGTACAAGGGCGTCCAGGCCCTGGGTTCGGGCATAGTACAGGGCGGTATGTCCCTGGGCATCCACGGCGTTAAGGTCCGCACCATGGTCAACGAGCAGGCGGGCGATCCCTTCCCGGTTGAATGTGACCGCAAATATCAGGCAGGTCCCACCCATCCCGTTTCTGGCATTTACATCTGCTCCGGCATCGATTAGGTGCCTGGCCACTTCTTCATAACCCTTGAAGCAAGCGCCCATCAGGGCCGTATTTCCGGATCCGTCTTTATCATCCACGGGGGCACCTTTCTTCAACAATTGGTCCACCACCCCATGATGGTTGTAATAGGCGGCCATGATGAGCGGAGTCGAGCCGCGTTGGTCCCTGGCATGGATTAATTGCGGTTGGGATTCCAGGAGTTGCGCGATGGTTTTCGAATCCCCTTCCCGAATTTGATTAAAAAATTCCGTCGTTTCCATAGAATGTAAAAATAAGGAAATGCCAGGGATGAATAACCTTTACCCTATTTTTAGCTCGTGGTCCCCAACACGGGTAGGAATTGCCCTGTGTCCTTAGCTGCAACAAACTAGTGGGTGCCCGGGGTGAAATCCTCAGGAGCTATTTGTGGCTCCTTTTGAGTCGTACTCCCCCCGGAATCATTGAAAACCATCCATTCAGCAGGGGTAAAAACCGGATTGGAACGGACGATCCCTTTGATCCTAAGTGCTTTTCCGTCCTCGAACTCATGAGCTGTCCCACTGCCATCCGTCCCGGGAACCCCAAAAGCATCCACAACCGTCCCGAAAGGATCAATGAGTTCCAGAGAGTCATCCCCATTGGAATCCGCAGGTCCATTTCTAGAAACCACAAGATCAGGTGGAAAACCATAGGTAGCTTCGAAGATATCCGGGTAAGCGCTGATCACCAGGGTGCCGCGGGAGGCTATTCGAATTCCATCCAGGGATACTGCCGGTCCTGGTTCCGTATTCGCATTGGTATAGCGACGCAGCTCCCATCCATGGAGATGAAAGTCGGTGTCTGAGGCATTGAAGATTTCGACAAACCGCGCTTCCGACAAATTATCCGGGTCGGCGATTTCTGAAATCAATATGCGATCTGAAGATTTTTTTGGGAATAGCTCTTCGCATCTGGAGTCGCTGAATTGTAAATCCTCCGGAAATCTTAGTAATAATTCATAGCGGTTCCTGTGCTTTGTCAGGATTCCCGTTGCAGTACCGTGGCCACGGGGAAGGGGTTCTGCCTGAAAGTCGGAATATCCGCTATTTTTAACAGTGAGGGTATTTCCCAGACAATCCACCAGGTTGCGCAGGGTAGGCTGAGCGATGTCCGCAAAGGGCATTCCCGCTTCTTCAGGTGAAAATTCCACTCCTTTCACCTCCACCAGTGAATTCAGCAGCCGATCCGACAGTGATTCGATGGTAACTTCTGCAGCCGCGGGCTTAACCCGACCTTCGCAGCTGACCCTGACATGTTTTTTGACCAGGGAAGCGGGAAGCCTTCCGACGCTGAGAGATCCAAATACGGGAAAGGCCCCTCCAAGCTCATAGGATTCTCCTGATTTGCCTAGATAGAGCCCTTTAAGGTTCACCGCTACCTTCGAACCCAGCGGGAACAACGAGTGGGTTTCCAGAAGATCAGTATACAGCACAATACCCCCTTCGGGTGCTGCGGGTTTGTCCTGAAGATACAGTTCTCCAAAGAGGTTGGACGCCCGGTCGGATGAAATTACATATCCCTCCCATTGCAGGGCCTCTTCTATCCTGGACACCTCTCCACTATACATATTCCTAAGGTCTGCGATGTCGATCTTGGGAAGTTCAGGCCCTGTGCAGTCCGCTTCCGGCATAGCGTATTCGACCCCGGTGCTACAGGACAGGGTTCCCAGGAAGGCAACCGATAGATGTTTCAGGTATTTCATATCATTCCTATTTAATGAAAGCTCCAACTCAGGTTCAGGAAAAACGTACGTCCGGTCCCCGACCAGAAACGAGTGCCAAAGGAAGGGTTTCCCCCCAGGTGGTCCTTTTGCCATTGAAGATAGTTCCCATTGCGGCCTTGCTGGTACCCCCCCGAAAAGAAGGTCCGGTCAAAAAGGTTTACTATGCTGAGGAACAGGCTCACATAGTGGGATCCCATTTTCCATGATTTTCCGCCCGTCATGTTCAGCAGGTATACGGGGGGAAGCGTGTGTTGAACCAGGGCTTCCCGGATATCCTCTTCTACCACGGGAGCTGACTGTCCCGTATCCGGGTCAAGCCTGAAGCTGGAGGTATACCGGATAAATGAGAGGTCTGGATACTGACCTTCCAGGTAATTGGTCGTAATCGCGGCCCACCAGTACGCAGGCGCCCTGTATTGAAATCCAAGCGAAACAGCCCTGGAAGGGCCCGCAGAGACCCTGCGTTTATAGATCTGGGCCGTACCAAGGGATAACATCCCTTCTTCGTTGGGAAGTTTTCCTTCTCCCGCTTCAGGCACGTGGAAAAGGTGGATCACAGGATTGCTGGCATACCGGTGGTCCCCGAGGGCCATGACTCCGGTCATAGTAACCGAGGGGCCCAGTGATACTTCCAGGCCGAGTTCCAGGCCCTTGTGCAAAACGTCCAGCCCTGTCGCTACCTCCTGTACAAATGCCGATCCATGACCCGAATCGGTAAAGAAAAAGTTTACCTCTGAGACATCCTGCAAGCGATAATAATAGGCACTGATTCGTGAGGTGAGCTTCGGACCCCGCCTGTGGTATGATAATTCAGCAGCTGAAATCTTCTCAGGGGTGACCCCGGGTACGACCTCAGAATGATCCCTGGGGTTCACATAGAGGTTTCGTATTCCCGGTGGGGCCTGCAGCAGGGCCCCCGCAGCCTGGAACCGGTTTCGCCCGTCCAAATCGTAGCTCAGGCCCGCCTTGACCTGTTTGAGCAAAAGGGATACGCCCCTTCCCTTGCCCAACGAACGCCCGGGATAACGAGCATTCTGATAGAGGCCTTCACGCAAATAATCACGGCCTCCATAGGAGGCAGCCACATAGGCACTCCAATTTGGATAAGACGACTCCAGGGAGGCAAATGACTCCCAATGTCTGGCATGAACCCTGTAGTTATAGCCAAATTTGGCTCCTTCCGTTTTTTCAAGGTTGCCCGCCAGATCATTACGGGTTTCACTGAAGGGGTCCGTATCCCTGTGAAATTCCGCACCCAGCAAGTCTTCCAGGCGGGCATAATTATGTGTTTGTGCCTTCCTGAACAGGATCCCGGATCTCAGGTTCCAATGCTTTCCCAGCTTCAGGGAAATGTGGGTGTTCAGGGAAAGTTGCCGTCCTTCGCTCTGGTCGGCCTGGAGAAGATATGCGGCTGGCTCCGTGGAACCCCTGTTGCGATTTGCCTGATAAAGCACATCCCAGCTAATCTGGGGGGATTCCCGGAAACCCCGCCTGGCCGCGTCAGCACTGATCAGATTGGGGCCAAGCGAGCCGTTCCAGTAAAATGAGGGAAGGTTCCTGTAGTAGGTTGGGTCAGGATTCGGGGCATTGAAATAGGCAAGTCTTGTGCGATACTGGGTCCCCCACTGATAGGCTGCTGCCAGGGTGACAAAAAAGGAATTTCCCCTGAATTGATACCTGAAATTCACCAGAGGCTCGCAAATAAATCGCATCCGGGCATTGCGGATCTTTCCATCCTGCAGCCCCCAATAGGGGTTATACGTCCTCCCTCCAATTTCCAGTACTTCCCGGGTAACGGCCGTGGAACGTCCCCGGTAATTGGATGCATAGATTCCGAGAAGCGAGAACTGGTGTTGGGGGGAAGGTTTAAAGCCCAGGCTGGCAAGAAAGGAAGAAGCATCGTAAGGCGTACCATCCATATAGGCCTGTCTGGCAAAACGCCTGGAAGCTGCCAGGGTTATTCCCAATCCATTGTCCTTAATCCCGGAATTGTATATTCCCAACAGGCGGTACTGGTAATTGCGGTCGGATATGCTGCCGGTAAAGCGAAATCCTTCCCGGATAACCGCAGGGCTAATATCAATGGCCGCTACACCCCCCAGGGACCCAAAACCGAAGGGGCCAACCTGCGTACCCATGTAAAAATGTTGGTTTCGGGTGGCATCATTGAGTCCACCCCAGTTGTTCCACTGGGGCCTGCCGTCATAAAACCGGTTCATCGGTATATCATTGAGATAGACCTCTCCATAGCGGTTATCCAGCCCTCGTACCCGAAAAAAAGCAGGGCTGAAGTCAAACGCCACCCGGCTTAAGAAAACATCCCGGCTTGCCTGCAGGAAATCGGAACTGCCCGAAAGGGCTTCTTCATCAAAAATATCAGCCTCAGTAAGGGTGATGATCTTTTCGGGATGCCTTTCCAGGGCCAACGGTTGCATATAGATCACTCCCAGGTCTGAAGTCGCTGCTGTGGGATGAAGCAGGATACGTTGGCTGGTAAATCCCGGATGCTTCAGCAGACAGGCTACAGCATCCACCTGCAGGGGTGTCGGCAGCGAAAACCTGCCCAGCTCATCTGTCAGGACGGAGTCGCGGAAACCCTCCAATTGCACCAGGACGCCTTGGATCGGTTCCTCCCCCTGGGCATCTTTTACCTGTCCGGACCACCTGCTGTTCTGGGCAAGGAGGCCAAAAGGCCCAGAGCAGCCCAGGAATAACATCAAAAACCCTGCGATTGAAACCGTCCTGACCATAAAGGTGAAGCACCTTTTAGAATGATGGGCAAATGTCGGGTGGCCCGGTGCATACCCCTTGCAGGAATATGGGTTATACTGCCAAAAATTGATATCGTGAGAGATCGAATCCTCCTGATCCCCCTCCTCTGGTTCCAGGTAATTTGCTGCTCGGGCCAGGCTGGGGAGGATCCCGCCAGGCCCTTTCTGCTGCGCACCATAGCCTTCTACAACCTGGAAAACCTTTTTGATACCTCAAATGACAGTCTTGCCCATGACGATGCCCATACCCCTGCGGGTTCATATGGCTGGACTAAAAAGCGGCTGGATAAAAAACTGGATCATCTTGCACAGGTGTTGGGGGATATCGGGAAGGAATACCAAGCCAACCCGCCGGACCTGATAGGCGTTTGTGAGGTCGAAAACCGTACCCTTCTGGAACAATTGGTTTCCCGCTCCCCCCTGCGCGCCTATCCTTTTGGGATCATCCATTACGATTCCCCGGATCCAAGAGGGATAGACGTTGCCCTGTTATACCGAAAAGACCGATTCTTTCCCCTGGATCACGGGAGTTTTCGCCTCCTGATCCACAACGAAGTTGGCCGCAGAAAGTATACCCGGGATCAATTGGTGGTTTCGGGATACCTGGACCAGGATCAGATCATTGTGCTGATCAACCACTGGCCTTCCCGCGGGGGCAACAGCATTCAGAGCAGGGAGTACCGCAAAGCTGCTGCGCTCCGGCAACGCGGCCTGATCGATTCCCTGTTCAACCGGCTGCCAGATGCAAAAATCATTGTAATGGGGGATTTTAATGACAACCCCACAGACCCCAGCATGAAAATGCTGTCTGGAAGGCAGCAAAAGGTGGGTCACGGCTTGCCAAGGAATCTCTTCAATCCGATGACCGCCTATTTTAGAAAGGGAATGGGAAGCCTCGCCTATCGGGATCGCTGGAACCTCTTTGACCAAATCCTTTTAAGTCCTTCCTTGATGAATCCGGCTCCAAACAGCTACCGATTCTGGAAAGCAGGGGTGTTTCGCCCCGATTATCTGAAAAACAAAGAGGGTAGATATAAAGGGTATCCCTTGCGAACCTATGCCGGAGGAACCTACCAGGAAGGATTCAGCGACCATTTTCCGGTCTACGCCTACCTGATCCGCTCGGCGGTGCCGGAATCTAATTAAACCACTGGGCCCATGGGATGCGGCTCAGGATCAGCAGAAGCCCCAGGCCATAGAAGAGCGCAATGCTTCGGAACTTTTTATTGCCCTCCATGAACTTCTTATGCCGGGACCAACCTATGGTGATCAGGACAATGGCGATGATATTGGTAAATGGGTGTTCCAGGGCCAGCAGTCGTGCAGCCGGGGTTAGCCCGCTCATACCGAATTGGCTGATCGCACTGAACCCGCTTGCAGACACGAAGTACAGGACCAAGCCGAGGATCAACTGCAAATGGCTGATGATCAAAGCGAACAGGCTAATCCTGAAATCCTTCTCCAGGGTAAACATCCGGTTCTGTATCAGTCCCAGAATGGCGTTGGCCACTGCGATAAACAATACGGCCAGGGCCACATAGGCAAGGTAGGAGTGAGCAGTTTGCAGTATTTCCATGTCGTTTTATTTACCCCTAAAGGTAACCTTTTTGGTATAAAAAACCCCGGCACTCATACCGGGGTCTTGCAATCCTGTCACTAAATGCCTAGTTGAAAATATAGCGGATACCCAACTGCATCTGCCACCTGGAGGAGGCAATTCCAAAATCATCCAGTTCAATGATATTGGCAGATCCATCCTCATTTACTACCGCATCGTTCACTTCAAAGGTTGGGATCCCATCCGTGGAGATCGTGGTCAATGGGGCCACCTCGCTTCGGATAAAGCGGCGCTTTCCCCAATCTTTGTTCAGCAGGTTGGTGAAGTTGAAGACATCCGCAGAGAGCTGGAAGGTGTGCTTTTTCTCACCGGTAAAGAAACTGAAATCCTGAAGGAATTTCAAATCCACCACATGGCTCCAGATCCCCTTGGAACCGTTACGCTCCGCATACTGGCCGCGTCGCTCGTTCAGGTAGTCGATACTGCTGATAAAGGCATCCAGACGTTCCCATTCGGCAGCGGGATCATCCCCAACCAGGACGATCTCACTCTCATTCCTGGGGATATAGATCAGTGCATTGTCCCTGGAATCGTCGTTCAGCAGGTCCCGCCCTTCGTTGTAGATAAAGCTGTAAGGCTGGCTTTGGTATCCTTCGTAAAAGAGGGCGATCGTGGTTTTGATATTCTCGTTCCACGGGATCTCGTAGGAGACATTTGCCGTAATCCGGTTGCCCAGGGCGAAATCAGATCTGGTTACCGGCAGGTTGGAGTTCTTGCCGTTCACCGTCTGAATGTTCCGCCACTGCGAGCTGTTCTGGGAAGAGGTCCCATCGAAGACCTTAAAGGAGTCCCCATAGCTATAGGCCACCTGTCCGGCCCATCCGTTTTCAAAGGGTTTTCTTAAGGAAAATGTCCAGTTGTAGGCGTAACCGCCTCCGGTGTTTGAAGCCAGGTAAATTCCGTTATAGGTTGGGTCGATCTCGTCCCTGCGGTCGTAGAAGGGGCGGTTGTCGGCTCCCTGATAAAATCCTGCGGGCCCCTTGAGGTTCAAATTCTCATAATAGACATCTGTAATGACGTCCGTAAAGAGGAAATCCCCTGTGAGGATCAGGTTCCAGAAAGGCAGCCGCTGGTCGACGGCCAGGTTATACTTCATCACCTGTGGCAATTTGAATTCCTTGGCGATCAGATCCACATTCCCTCCAACGCCACCGGTTCCGGGTTCCGGGTCCTTGAACTGGTTGTTCACATCCGGCTCAAAAGGCTGGCCGAACTCAAACATAAATCCGCCCGTGACCCCATTGTTGTTGTAAGTCCCTCCCGGCCATACCAGGGGCAGGCGGGAGGTAAAGATTCCGAGACCCCCGCGGATTTGCGTTTTTCCTTCGTCATTGATATCCCAGTTGAACCCAAGCCGGGGGGCAAACATAGGGGTAGGGTCGATCCCCTGGCCCACGCGTGCTCCCTGCAGGTTTTTTCCGCTTGCTTCGAGCAGCGGGATGGTACGCTGGTTGAAATCATCATTGACAATCCCATCACTCCAGTAAGGGATGTCAATACGGGCACCCAGGGTCACCCGCAATTCATCGGACATTTGCACCTCGTCCTGCACGTAGAAACCAGCCTGGAAGGTGTCGAATTCGGAAGCTCCCGCAGATTCATCCCCAACCGTTCGGTCCCCGATCAGGGAATACCCGTGCTGGTAGACATCGGCATCCTGTTGGGTGAGGAACTGGTTTAAACCGGAAGACAGCAGATTCCCCTCATCATCGAACTGGTCCTCAAAAGTGTAGTCCCCATAGTTAAAAGCGAAGAAGAGGTTTTTGATGTCCGCAAATTCAAGGTTCACCCCAAGGGTAACGTTGTGGCGGCCGGTATAGATCTCAAAATTGTTGGTTATCGTAAAAACATCCTGGTTCAACAGGTTCGCGGTAGAAAAAGGCTCGGCCCCAAAGGAGATGGTTCCTCCGCCATCCTGTATATCCACGGTGGGGAACGGATCCCCCAGGGGATCCCGGTCATCTCGCACGCGGGTATATCCCATGATAAAATTATTCGCGTACTTGTTTCCGAAACGGGAGTTCAGCTCCAGTGCAAAAGAGCTTGTTTTCGAATCGAAGAGCTCGGAGCCGTTGAGGTATCCGATGTTCCGGTTGCCTGAATTCCTGGCCTCCAGGTTGTCTGCATCTGTATACCCGTACCGGAACGAAAGGTTGTGGTTCTCATTGATGTTCCAGTCAATCTTGGCAGTAATCCGGTTGCTCTCAAGTGTATTTGCATTTTGGTTAAAGACCAGCGGGTCATAACCGTAGTTGTTGATCAGGAAATTTTCAAGGGTTTCCAGGTCTGCCAGACTCGAGCGTCCGGCATAATTGCTGAAATTAAAAGGGGCCGGGAATTCGTCTTCCTGCCGTTCGTAGTTCAGGAAGAAAAAAAGCTTGTCCTCGATAATGGGGCCTCCTATCCGCACCCCATAGGTCTGGGAAGTGAAATCATCCAGTTTCTCGCGCTGTTCCCCTTCCCCAACGAGGCTTGGAGGGGTCTTGCCCGCCAGATCCTGGTTTCTCAGGAAGCCGTAAACTGAGCCCTCCCAGTTATTGGAGCCAGAGCGGGTGATCGCATTTATGGATCCTCCGGAAAACCCGGACTGTCGCACGTCGAACGGAGCAATATTGATCTGGAAGGTTTCGATCGCATCCACAGAGAGCGGATTCACCCCGGTTTGTCCCCCGTTTGTGCCGGAACCGGCCAGTCCAAACACATCGTTATTCACCGCTCCGTCGATATAGATGGCATTATAGCGGTTGTTTTGTCCGGCCAGTGAAATACTAAATCCGTCATTGCCCTCCGTCACCTGTGCCTGGGGAGTAATCCGCACGAAATCCGCGATGGAGCGGGAGGCCGCCGGCAAGGTCTGGACTTCCCTGTTGGAGATGGAAGTTTCCGTTCCTGTTTTACTCGCCCTGAAGGTACCCGTGCTGGGGCCGGTAACAAACACTTCTTCCAAAGCTGTTGCTGATTCCTCAAGTTCAACGGTGAACTGCGAAGTCCGACCCAGGGTCAGGTAGACATTTTCGCGAGTATCGGTTTCAAATCCAATGAAAGAAAAGGAAATACGGAAAGGCCCTCCGGCGCGCATCCCTGAGATTCGGAAAAACCCGTCGAAATCAGCAGCAGCGCCATACTGGGTTCCCGTGGGCTGGTGGACTGCCACAATGGTGGCTCCGCCCAGGGGCTCCCCATTTACATCCGTAATTTGACCGCTGATAGATGATGTGGTAACCCCTTGTGAAAATGCCACTGTGGCACAAAATACAAGCAAAAGGCTTAGAAGAATCTGTTTCATTTCCATATGACTTTGAGTGAACAATGTTGCAAAAGTCAAATCTGGAACCCAGTATAATATTAAGCGGGTGTTAAAAAACAGAAAGCGTATTTAACCAAAAATAAAAGTCTTTGTTTGTTATTAACATTGACTTAATAGCGTAGTGCCCTAGTAGGTGATCCGTTGAGGCCTACTTCCTGAAATGCCGAAGGAGTTGGGTGGTGGAAGAGTCGTGGTCCCCGGCCCCGGAATCCTCAAGGTCTGAAAGAATGGCCTTGGCCAGTTGTTTCCCGAGTTCAACTCCCCACTGGTCATAGCTAAATATATTCCAGATTACCCCCTGAACAAATATCTTGTGTTCATACATGGCTACAAGGGCCCCGAGGCTTTGGGGGCTCAGACGATCTATCAGGATAGTGTTAGTCGGCTTGTTTCCCTCAAAGACTTTAAACGGCATGAGCGTATCCAATTCAATGCCTGAAAGGCCTTTCTGCTGTAATTCCCGGGTTACCTCCCCGGGGGTCTTGCCGTTCATCAGGGCTTCTGTTTGGGCAAAGAAATTGGCCATCAATTTATAATGGTGCTCCATGTCTCCATGGAGTGAATGCCTGAAGCCAATGAAATCTGCAGGGATCAGTTTCGTCCCCTGGTGGATGAGCTGAAAAAAGGCATGCTGTGAATTCGTGCCCGGCTCTCCCCAAATGATCGTCCCTGTTTGGTAGGACGCCTGCCCACCAGATCGATCGATCCATTTGCCATTGCTCTCCATCACGGCCTGCTGCAGGTAGGCCGGCAGACGATGAAGGTATTGGGTATAAGGGATAATGGCCTCCGTTTCGGCTCCGTAGAAGTTATTGTACCAGATGCTCAGCAGGGCGAGGACCACCGGGATATTCTCCCGGAGAGGGCTGGTACGGAAATGCTCATCCATCTCCCGGGCTCCGTCCAGCAGCTTGGAGAAATTCGAGTATCCCACGGCAAGGCAAATCGAAAGGCCTACGGCGCTCCAGAGTGAAAAGCGCCCGCCTACCCAATCCCACATGGGGAATACATTGTTCTGGGAAATACCAAATTCAGAAATTTTCTCCGTATTTGTGGATACGGCTGCAAAGTGGATGGCGATATCCTTTGGGCTGGCCTGCTGAAGAAACCATTTCTTGATCGTCAGGGCGTTGGTCAGGGTTTCCTGGGTGGTAAAGGACTTGGATACCACAATGAACAAGGTGGTTTCCGGATCAATCTTGCGAAGGATCTCGTGGACGTGGTCCCCATCTACATTGCTGACAAAATGGATACGGAGATGATTCCGATAGTATTGGAGGGCTTCGGTGATCATTACCGGGCCCAGATCAGAGCCCCCGATCCCGATGTTCACCACATCCGTAAAGGCCTTCCCCGTGAACCCTTTTCGATCCCCGCTGATAACTCTTTCACTAAAGGCCTGCATTTGGCTGCGAACCGATGCAACTTCTTTTACGATATCGGTACCTTCCAGTTCTATTGAATCCGACGGGTTCGCCCGAAGGGCCGTATGCAAGACTGCCCGGCCTTCAGTTTCATTGATGATGTCTCCGCTGAAATACCGATCTATAGCTTCTTCAAGTCCACATTCCCCGGCAAGCTGCTCCAGGAGCTCCAGGGTTTGATCTGTAATGCGGTTCTTGGAATAATCCACCAGGAAGCCGTTCCATTGGATACTGAAACGGGCAGCCCGCTGGGGGTCTGAGGCAAATAGGGATTTAAGATGATTGTTTTTTTCGGATTCGTAGTGCTGCTGAAGTCGTTTCCAGCTTTTGGTTTGGGTCGGATTAATTCTGGGTAGCGGCATTCTCGGCTTGGTTATACGTTAATAGGTCCTGCATTTGACCTGCGGGCATATACTCAATGCAATCCAGCTGCTCCTTCACAGGGCTTATGAATTCAAAATACCCCGGACGAAGCGATTCGGCCAGCGGATCTGCGGCTGGCAGGTCCTCCTTGAGCGGGTCCACCTGTCTCCCATTCTTCCAGAACCGGTAACATACGTGAGGGCCACCCGTATTACCCGTCATTCCAATCCATCCGATGACATCCCCCTGTCGCACAAATTCTCCGCGCTTTACCTTCTGGGCCTTCATGTGAAGGTATTGTGTGCTGTAGGTGCCGTTGTGCCTGATCTTGACATATTTTCCGTTTCCACCCCTGCGGGTCGACTCAGACACCACCCCGTCAGCCGTTGCGAGGATAGGCGTCCCAATAGGGGCCGCATAATCCGTCCCGCGGTGCGGCCGTACTTTGTATCCGTAGTATCGGATCCTGCGCTTGAGGTTATATCGGGAGGAAAGGCGCCCAAACTTCAGCGGTGCCCTTAGGAATGTACGCCTGAGGTTGTTGGCTTCCTCATCATAATACTCTACGACATCAAGGGAGTCATTGTGGTAAGAAAAGGCGTAGAAGGGCTGGCCGTTATGTTCAAAATAGGCCGCCTCTATGGCCCCAACCCCCGCATAAATGCTGTCGTTGATGTATTTTTCCTGGTAGATGATCTTGAATTTGTCTCCCGGATCAAGCTTAAAGAAATCAATGGTCCAGGCATAGATCTGTGACAGGTCATAGGTGAGGTAGTAATCCAGCCCCTGCTCCACGATCACATTCGAAAGGGACCCGCCATCCGGAATAACCCCGGAGGCTTCTTTCTGTATATAGGTCACAGGCCTTTTCTCCTTGTACGCCACAACGGAATCCCGGAAATCCACCACGGTGTAGTTGATTGGGTCATTCTGATAGATGAATACCTGGGCGGTCTCCGCCGTATCCCTTGACTTCAGGATCAGGTAGGGCTTCCCCACCCGGATGCGACGCACGTCAAACGTGTCTTTGTATTTCTGGGTCAACTCGTGAATCTTGGGATAGGCCACCTTGTTTTCCATCATCAGCTCTCCAAAACTGTCTCCTGAACGGATCGTATCCGATACCACCTTGAACTCGTCCAGGTTAAACCCATACGCCAGGGTAGGTTCCTTGATCACTGCCGACTGCATTTCTGCGGTCGATTCTGAAATTTCCACGGGTTTATCCTTACAGGATAGCATGGCAAATGCCATGAATAAAATGCCCCAATATACTCGCATGCCCTAAACTTAATTTTCCGGGTTGAGCATGTGCTCCACCCATTGTTTTCCCCAATTTTCCAGGGAGTTTTCATCGTGGACCTCTGGAAAGAACACCACTTTCTGAAATCCAGGTGGAAGATAGGTCTTCCAATTGGTGCCCCCGGTAGCCTCAATTTCCTTGCCTTCCCGGTTGAGATAGCGATAGGCCGATCCCAAATGCATGAGTGGCCAGTTTACATTCGCATTGAGGTCCATTTGTTGTAACGCAGACTTTAGCCCTTTATTATCCCGCGCTTCCGGCGACAAATTTAGATATTTATGATAAATCGTGTTTCCCTTAACCTGCCTGGCGATACGGATAAAGCGGGGGGTGTACCGGTATTCGAATTGTTTCAGGGTCAGGGTCTTCTCCCCGGTCTTGATATCTGTTGCACCTTTCTTCCAGTAAATATGCTCGTAAAGCTCCTCGATAGGATCCTCTGCTGAGAACCGATCCCGCTCAGTGGGATGCACGAGCAATTCCAGGGGGGTAGCGTAGATTTCGATCATGCGATACTGGGCAGACTGGAATCCGCTGGCCGGCAGGAGGGCCATCCGGTACCTCAGGAATTGGTCGGGATCCATACCGCGAACCATGATGCCGAATGAGGAAATCAGGGCTTTGTAATAGTTGTTGATCCGGTTTAATTTTTCTGTAAAAATCCCAACATCCCCTGTCTTGTCGTCCACGATCTGTTCCTCCTCATGCAGGATGAGCTTAAAATAAAGCTCCGTGATCTGGTGGTACATGATGAAGATTTCTTCATCGGGGAAGTGAGTGCGCGGAACCTGCAGGCTAAGCAAGGTATCCAGGTGGATATAGTCCCAGTAGGTCAGATAGCGCTGATACAGCAATCCGTCGAGATAGGAGCTCAGGTCCTGGCCGGAGTCCCTGTACTTCTCCTCCAGCTTGCCGATTTGCGCTTCAATTCGCTCCTTTTCTTCCATAGACCCTATTCGTCCATGATGATCGTAAACTGGTTGTTCAGGCTGTTGTACGCCTCAAGATCTGCCTTAATGGATCCTACCAGAAGATCCGCCTGTATGCGGATGGGTATCTTGTTGCGATCGTTGGACACCCACAAAGATAAGCTTTCCTCCTCTTTAAACACCCTCCCGGATTGGACAATTGGACGGAACTTCAAACATTCGATCCTTCCGAACTTGGTTTTCAGGGTTTCCTTGCCCAGGTATTTCAGGCGCAGGGTAAAAATACCGTCGTCGTCAAAAAGGATGTCAAGGGAAATACTTTCATTGATCCTGAGATCATCCACCTCATAGTTGTCGCGCAGGTAGTAAAAAGCCGAGAGCAGGTCCTGCACGGATTGCCCGATCTCGATCGTCATTTTGCGCTGGTCTTTCCGGTCGTGGAACATGGCGATTCCCTGCTCGTGATCAAAGTCGATCACCGCATCCCTGGTATACCCACCTTCATTGATGTCCCTTATAAAGCGACGCGGCCTGCCATCCCGCTTGGCGAAATAGCTCTCATAGGTGTCATCCACCTTAAAGAAGATACTGGCAAATCCGGTGGTCTTCCCTTTGCCCACCACATGATAAACCGGGGTGTCATCCAGGGTGTCCGAAGTAATATGAAGGGTGGCAAAGCTGGCGTTGAGGATCCCATAGTGTATCCTGAATTTCAACCATTCCCCCGGCTTAAACGCGGACCGCTCCTCAACGACCGTCGGCTCGGACATGGATTGAGCCAAACCAAAACCCGGGCTCCAAAGCAAAAGAAAACAAAGAATACGCACTGCCATTCTCATATAGCAAAGTTGGTCAAAATTCCGCTTACAGGGGTCGACCACATTTATTTTACAATAACTTAAACAAGATTTGTACCAATTAATTGTACTCCAACGCCCGGGATCACCCTCTGAATAAAAAGAAGGCCCTCAAGGAAATAAAAAAAGCCCCGATCGAGCGATCGGGGCTTCTCCTAAATAACCAACCAAACTTTAAATTATGAAAAACCAATACTTAAAGTTACAAGGGAACCACCCCTTGTTGAAACAAACATACTACTTCACTTCCGGTTGTATTTCCATTTTAACGTACTTTAACTCAGGTCTTAACAATCTTTTATCGGTTAAAGCCTTTTTTTCAGATTTCCTTAAGAAGCTTCTCTAAAGGGTGCCCCTGGCTTGCTGTTCGCGCTCTATGGCCTCGAACAGGGCCTTGAAGTTTCCTTTCCCGAAGGATTTGGCTCCTTTTCGCTGAATGATCTCTATAAACAGGGTAGGACGGTCCAGAATAGGCTTGGTAAAAATTTGCAACAAATACCCTTCGTCATCCCTGTCAATGAGAATTCCGAGTTCTTTGAGGGGTGCGAGGTCTTCATCGATCTCCCCTACCCGGTCCAGGACGTCTTCATAGTACGTTGCCGGAACGGTCAGAAATTCAACTCCGCGATCCCTGAGGGCCGTTACCGTCTCGATAATATTATCCGTGGCCAGGGCCAGGTGCTGCACCCCCGCTCCGTTGTAGAATTCAATATACTCCTCGATCTGCGATTTCTTGCGGCCCTCCGCTGGCTCGTTGATCGGGAACTTGATCCGCCCGTTTCCGTTGCTCATTACCTTGCTCATCAGCGCGGTATACTCTGTTGAAATGTCCTTGTCATCAAAAGAGATCAACTGGGCAAAGCCCATCACTTTGGCATAAAACTCCACCCATTTATTCATCTCGTTCCATCCGACATTGCCCACCATATGGTCAATGTATTTCAGCCCCACTGAATCCGGGATGTAACGGGGTTCCCACGCCCGGTACCCGGGCATAAAGGGACCAGAATACGCAGATCGCTCGACAAAGACATGCACCGTTTCCCCATAAGTGTGGATGCCGGAAAGCACAACTTTCCCGTGCTTATCCTCCACGGTTTTGGGCTCAAAATAGCTTTGAGCCCCCCTTTTTACGGTTTCTTCATAACTTTTTGTAGCGTCGTCCACCCAAAGGGCAATGGCTTTTACCCCATCCCCATGTTCATTGATATGGCGATTGATTTCCCCTCCGGGCTTCAACGGACAGGTCAGCACAAGCCGGATCTTGTCCTGCTGCAACACGTAAGATACGCGGTCTTTACTACCCGTTTCCAGGCCTTTATAGGCCAGGGGCTTAAAACCCCAGGCAGACATATAGTAATGGGCAGCCTGTTTTGCATTTCCCACATAGAGCTCCACATGATCAGTGCCGAGTAGTGGAAGGAAATCCGCAGCTTCAGGATTTTCCTTGGGTAACTTTAACGAAGTACTATCAACTGTAGACATAATAATACGATTTTAGACATTTTGGTAGGTATAGTGACCGGGCAGGTAAGCACCCGTATGCGCATGGAAACTGTGCGAATCCTTACCACATAGCTCGTACATGAGGAGTAATATCAATCCTTGAGGATGGCATGATCAGGCTTTACTACAAATATCGTAAAAAAGTGGGAGCCCCGGAAGGTCGTTGTCTGGCTCGTCAGTACTTAGAACCAGTATCCCACACTGAAGAAAATTACATTCTGCCGGGCTTCCGGAGACCAGGAGTACATCACCTGAACGGGTCCGAAGAAGGACTCCCACCCGTAACCCACGCCAAATCCCGCAAAGTCGGGGGCCGTAAACCATTCCCCCGTTCGAAAGAGGTCATCTTCCACATTGGCGATATTCGCCGCAAACATCAGGTGGTTATTCTGTGCAAATTCCCAGTCCAGCCTTCCATAGGCTTTTACATAGCTATTCCCCGGCAAACTCAGGAAATCATACCCCAGAAAGGGGACAAAATTGTTTAGACGGGCGCTTCCATAGCCTCCCAGAACGAAATCCAGGGCTGAGACAGGCGAGGTTCCCAGCTTAAAACCCCCTTCCGTTTCCAGGTTTAGACTGAGCCGGTTCCAAATCGGAAATGCGGCTCCCATCCGCGCCTTTGCTATGGCGAACTCCGCGAAGTTGTTATTGAAGTCTGATGAGAACAGGTAGAGGTGGAAATCCCCGTCGAAATACAATCCCCTGCTGGGAAAATAACGATCGTCATAGGTGTCCAGGATCAGTTTTCCAAAAACACTGAAATAATTGCTGTCCTCAAAGTAGGTGCGCTCCCCTGTGTTCGTGCTTTCAGGATCTGAAATAAGTTCATTCAGGGTACGGGTGCTGTATCTCAGGAGCTTGTGCTCCGCCCCTAATCCAAAAGCAAATTCCTCCCGGAGAACAGTTTGAAGGTATAGCTGGTTGGTCAGGTCCGATACATCCAGATTGATGGTGTTGATGTTGGGATCTGCCCGGGTGCTGAAATTCGACTGGATCACGCTGTAGTCGATTTCCTGGTCGAAACTGTTGTAGCTGGAATTCACACCAAAGCTCCAGTAGCTGCCCTTGTCGACATAGTATTGGGCATTGTATCGCAGCTGGTCCCCAATGATCAGGTCTAACGAGAATACGTCATCGTCCATAAGCAGCCGTTTTCGGGTAAAGTTGATCAGGGCCGCACTTTTGTACAAATCGTCGTAGTGCACTGCGCCCCGGATATAGGTCCGGATCGGGTTCTCTTCCAGCTTCAGGATGAGATCTTCGCCAATCCCATTTGATTGAAGCTCGTAACGAATGGTCTTGAAATTTCCCGTGGCGGCGAGGTTTACAATACCCTGCTGCAGTTTTTCAAACGCAATGGCTTCTGAGAGCTCGAAGCGCAGTTTACCCTTGATATACCCGCGGGAGTAATTGCTGTTCCCGCGAATGATCAGTCGGTTGATGCGTAGGGAATCTGACTCCCTGATCAGTCCGGGTCTTGGTCGGGGGTTGCCCTGACGGGAAGCGACCTGTTCAAGCTCTTTTAAATGTTCGGCAGCCGCCAATTGTCCGGCGAAGATTATGCTGTCGCGCAGCTCGAAATCGATCACGGAATATTCCTGCATTTCGGGTTTGATATAAACATCGGTCCGTTCGGACTTTTCCTTCATCTGCCCTACGGTTCGGTAGTTATTGATCTGAAGGAGGACCTCTGTTGCAGATTCCAGGGATTCCCTGCTGCGCAATCCATGCTGTACATCAATGCCAATAATGAGTTCTGCCCCCATGGCACGTACCTCATCGACGGGATAGTTATTCAGGACACCTCCGTCTATCAGGATACGTCCGTCGACCTCCGCAGGCTCAAACAAGGAGGGAAATGTTCCACTGGCCATTATAGCTTCGGGAAGATAGCCACGATCCAGCAGGACCTCCTCCCCGGTTTCCACATCGGTTGCAATACAAAAAAAGGGAATGGGGAGCTCAGCAAAATCATTCACGTCCTTCACGTGGTAAAGCAGCTCCACCAATTCGTTGTAGATATTCTGCCCCCCCGATATCGCAGCGGGAAAAGACACCTTGAAACCACTGAATGGCAGGGTGATCGCATACCGCTCGGAGGCCTCTTTTTCGTAGAAGGTCTTGGCAGAGCGCGGGAGGTTGTCCTGTATGAGCTCGGTGAAATCGGCATTTGTAAAGAGGGAGTCCAGTTGTGCGGCCGAGTATCCCGAAGCATAAAGGGCTCCCACAATGGCTCCCATGCTGGTGCCTCCGATATAATCGACCCGGATCCCGGCTTCTTCAATGACCTTCAAGGCTCCTATATGGGCCATGCCTTTAGCGCCTCCCCCACTCAGAACAAGGCCAACTTTCAGGTCTTCACCAACGGGCTGGGATTGCTGGGCCAGCGAACAGAATGGCAACACAAGGAGTAAAATGATCAGGTTGCGCATAGGGTGAAGTTACTTTATTCGTGCAAACTATCATAAACTTTACGCGCTTTTGAAGGCCCGATAACAGCTTCGAGGTCCGCCAGGGAACTTTCACGGATTCGCTTGACAGATTTGAATTTCCGCAATAGTTGCCGGGCCGTTTTTTCGCCAATTCCATCGATGCCCTCCAGGGCTGAGCTGATAGCTGATTTACTCCGTTTATTCCGGTGGAAGGTAATGCCAAACCGATGGGCTTCATTCCGCAACTGCTGAATGATCCGCAGGGTTTCGGATTTCTTGTCCAGATAGAGGGGGATCGGATCCCCTGGGAAATAGATCTCCTCAAGCCGCTTGGCGATCCCGATGATCGATATCTTGCCGCGCAGACCTAATTCTTCCAGGCTTTTCAGGGCCGCAGAAAGCTGCCCCTTGCCCCCATCGATGACGATGAGTTGAGGAAGCGCTTCCGCTTCATCCAAAAGCCTCCGGTAACGCCGGAAAACGACTTCGGTCATGGAGGCAAAATCGTCAGGGCCCGTTACGGTCTTGATATTAAAATGCCGGTATTCCTTTTTGGAAGGCTTCCCATCCCGGAATACCACACAAGCCGCCACGGGATTGGACCCCTGAATATTGGAATTATCAAAACACTCAATATGCCTGGGTTCTTCCGGCAGGCGCAAATCCCGCTTCATCTGGTCCATAAGCCGCTTTGTATGCCTGTCCGGATCGGTGATCTTGATTTGCTTGAACCGTTCCTGACGGTAGTACCTGGCGTTCCGCTCCGAAAGCTCAACGATCTTCCTTTTATCCCCCACCTTGGGCACCGTTACTTTTATATCTGCCGGGAGGGGGACCCTGAAGGGCAGATAAACCTCTCTGCAGGAGGATTCGAATCGCTCCCGAAGGTCTACAATGGCCAGGGCGAGAAGGTCTTCGTTGGACTCCTCAAGCTTCTTGCGTATTTCCATGGTATGGGAGCGAACCACCAGCCCATGGCTGATCTGCATATAATTGATATAGGCATGGGTAGGGTCCGAAATGACGGAGAATACGTCCACATCTGAAATCTTGGGATGCACCACGGTGGATTTCGACTGGTAATTCTCCAACACCTCTATTTTTTCTTTCATCAACTGGGCCTGCTCAAACTGCATCTCCGAAGCCAGTTGCTTCATACGATTGCGGAAGTACTGAAGGGAGGCGCCAAAATTTCCTTTGACGATTTGCCGGATGTCCGAAATTTGGCGATGATAGGACGCTTCATCCTGTAGCCCTTCACAGGGTCCGAGACAATTCCCGAGATGGTACTCCAGGCACACTTTGTACTTCCCGGCCCGGATCTTTTCTTCAGACAGGTCATAATTACAGGTTCGAAGGGGATACACGCTTTTGATCAGATCAAGCAGGGCGCGGACGGTACGCATTTGAGTGTAGGGCCCAAAATACTCAGATCCGTCCTTGATGCGCCTTCGGGTAGGGAATATTCTGGGAAAGCGCTCATTTTTGATGCAGAGCCAGGGATAGGACTTGTCATCCCGCAACAACACATTATACCGGGGCTGATGTTCCTTGATCAGGTTATTCTCCAGCAGAAGGGCATCCGATTCGGTGGGTACCACTATGTGACGGATGCTGTGGATCTTTCGGACCATGACACGGGTCTTCCCCTGCCCATGGAACTTTGTGAAATACGAACTAACGCGCTTTTTGAGATTCTTGGCCTTGCCTACATAGAGGATTTTTCCTTCTGCATCAAAAAACTGATAAACTCCAGGGCTATCCGGAAGGGTTTTTAACTGTACGTCTATGGAAAGGGTACTCATGGATAACTTCCTTGTTACAAAGATACGCAGGTGATCGGTTCCTTCGCCAACTGGGAATCCCGGCCGATGAAAAAAGGCCGGAATCCGACCTTCAGAAATGCCTGCTGAAATGCAATTGCAGACTTGTTTAAGTAATTCGCAGGGTCAATTAAAGAAAAATTCTGTTTTAAAAAATTGAAACAAAGCTATTTAGATCCGATGATCAAATGTTAAAAATGTTTAATAAAGCTAAACAAATGGTTAACAAACACCTAAATTTGTGCATTTCATCGATCTTTTTGTGCACTTAATAGTTTGTGTAACCATTTTTTTACATATATTTAATCCCATAAAGGAAGTACCTAATGGACAATTATTTGATTACACTCGGGATGTATCTGATCCTGATGCTCTTCTTCAAAGTTTATGTGGCGGTATCCACCAAAGAGTAAAACAGATTAAGAATTCTTCGCAATTCTTAGGCCTTTTCGAATGCTATGGACAAAGATGCGCTTCGATCAGCCTACCTGGAAAAGCGTGAAAAACTTTCTGATGCAACCCGGCAACAATTCAGCCTGGAGATTGCAAACACCTGCCTGAAATTGCCTGTTTGGAACCTTTCAGTCTTCCACCTGTTCCTTAGCATTCCGAAAAAAAACGAAGTGGACACCTCCTTTTTGCTCGCAGCCCTGCAGGGCAAAGACAAGGAAGTAGTCATCCCGAAAGTCGGCCAAGGCAGCATGCTTTCACATTTCCTGCTGACAGATTCCACCAGATTGGAAATAAGCAAATGGGGCGTTCCAGAACCCGTGAACGGCCTGGGGATCGAACCAAATCGCATAGATGTGGTATTTCTTCCCCTACTTGCATTTGACAAGCGGGGATACCGGGTGGGATACGGAGGCGGGTATTACGACCGTTTTCTGCGCCAATGCCGTCCGGAAGTAGTCAGGGTGGGGCTTTCGTTCTTCGAGGCAGAAACGGCCATCCCGGACATCCACCAGGGGGATGTGCCCATGGATTACTGTGTAACCCCGGCAAATATTTATTCCTTCTGAGGATCGGCTTTGGCAAAAGCCTTTTTGTTGAATACCAGCAGGACACCGACCCCGGTACTGATGGCCGTATCCGCGATGTTGAATACCGGTTCAAAGAAGCGGAAGGATTGTCCCCCCACCCACGGCATCCAGTCCGGCCAGGTAGTATCGATCAGTGGGAAATACAGCATGTCCACTACCTTTCCGTAAAAAATGCCCGCATAGGGTTCCTCAGTCCAGAGGGAAGCGACCTGTCCGTAACTGTGATTGAAGAGCTGTCCGTAGAAGACGGAATCGATAATATTCCCCACAGCGCCCGCGAATATGAGGCTTACGGCAAATACCAGGGTGGTATTTGCATGCTTGCGCAGGATATCCCAGAGCCAGTAGCCTATCCCCCCTATCGCCAGAAGCCTGAAAACCGTCAGGATCAGTTTGGCATTCTTCTCTGAAACGGGCAGCAGATCGCTAAGCTTGGTCCCCCAGGCAGCCCCTTCGTTCTCCACAAAAAGGATCTTGAACCAGGAGAGCACTTCAAAGGACTCCCCAAGCTCAAAATGGGTCTTGATGTAAATCTTGCTGATCTGATCGGCCACAAGGATCATTACGACCAGCAGCAGGGCGTTTCTCTTGCGCATGCCGTTTGTTTGAATTGGGCAAAAATAGGGATTAAATGCCAATTGAGAATTTCGGATTATGGAAGCCGGCTACAAACTACTCCGGACCGATATATCCCCGTGATTGCTGGTCAGCTTGAGATAGTGATCCCCCCTGGGAACCGGATCCAACTGCACCTGCCCATATCTGGAGGTTGCTTCCACCACGCCGTTGGTCAACCATACCTGAATAGGGGCTGAGCCCGTCCTGACCGTAGTATTTTCGGCCAGATGTGAAAGATGGCAACTCCCATCGTTAAAAACAATCTTGAGATCACGGTAAGCCCCGGTTGCCCGTACCTCGCAACTCGATGCCGTTAGCTGTACGCTCTGGTGACGGGGCAATTGTACCCGCATGCTGATGGAGACCACCTTATGGGCTCCCAATTTATCGTTGGGAAGGCGGAACTGCGGGCTGAATTCAGGTTCAATAAAGAGGGTGTTGCCATCCTCCCGAAACAGAACAAGGAGGTCCTTCTGGTATTCCCCCTCCATCCTTGCCTCTACGGTAACTTCATTGGAATCGACCGTTTCCAGGACAATTCGATAGCAAAGGTCTGCATCTATGGCAATAGAAGTGATCTGGGTATTCAGCAGGGTTTTGGTAACCCTTTTCTGAGCCCCAACAGATAGGCTCCCCAGAGTGAACAGGACCAGTGCCAGAATCCACCGGACAAAAAAGCGCCCGAAGAGGCGCTTTGATCTATTTCTGCATGTTCTTGGCTTCAATACTAAGGGTAGCATGCGGGACCAGCTTTAAGCGTTCCTTGTTAATGAGCTTCCCGGTAACCCTGCAGATCCCATAGGTTTTATTCTCGATTCGGAGCAATGCGTTTTTGAGATCCCGGATAAACTTCTCCTGCCGGATGGCCAGCTGGGTGTTCGCCTCCTTGCTCATGGTTTCGGACCCCTCTTCAAAAGCCTTGAAGGTCGGGGAAGTGTCATCCGTACCATTGTTCCCGTCATTCATGTAGGAACTTCTGAGGAGATCCAGGTGTTTCTGGGCCTTCTCTATCTTCTGTTCTATGATAACTCTGAACTCGTCGAGCTCCTTATCGGAGTATTTTACTTTCGTTTCTTGTCCCATAATCTTAATGTTTTTGGATAAACAATTTGGTGTTCACTTCATCAAAAGCAATGGCAGTACCTTCTTTCAATTCCTCTTCGAACAACAAATCTGCCGTCAGCGTTTCTGACTTAATGTACTGCAAATTGCTTAAAACGGCATTCTGAACCGTTTCATTTTTCAAAAATTTAATATCAATCTTGTCCGTCACCTCAAAACCCGACTCTTTCCTCAGGTTCTGAATCCTGTTCACCAGTTCTCTTGCAATCCCCTCTTTCCGCAGCTCCTCACTAATGGTCACGTCCAAAGCGACGGTAACCGATCCGGAGGAGGCGACAAGCCATCCTTCGATGTCCTGAGAACTTATATCTACCTCTTCTAACTGTAATTTAATACTTTTATTTCCAAGGTCAAGGAGTATTTCGCCTTCCCGCTCTATTTTCTGGATATCCTCCTGAGACATCCTGGAAACGGCTCCTGCGATCAGCTTCATATCCTTGCCATATCTGGGGCCCAGCACCTTAAAATCTGGTTTTATACGCTTGACCAGGATTCCTGAAGCATCGTCGAGCAATTCGATTTCCTTCACATTGACTTCAGACTTGATCAGGTCAGCGACCGCCTCTATTTCATGCCGATCACCGGGGTCCAGCACCGGGATCATGATCTTCTGCAAGGGCTGCCGCACTTTGATCTTTTCCTTTTGGCGCAGGGAGAGCACCAGGGATGAAATGGTTTGTGCCCTGCCCATTTTGTGTTCCAGATCCTTGTCGATATGTTGCAGTTCAGCCTGCGGAAAATAGGATAAATGCACACTTTCAGGGCCTTCAATACTGGTTCCGCCCATCAGATCCCTGTAGAGCTGATCCATAAAGAATGGAGCAATAGGGGCACCCAGCTGTGCCACCACTTTCAGGCAGGTAAACAGGGTCTGGTACGCGGAGATCTTGTCCTGCTGGTATTCGCCCTTCCAAAAACGCCTTCGGCAAAGACGCACATACCAGTTGCTGAGGTTTTCCTGTACAAAATCTGAGATCTTGCGGGCCGCTCGCGTAGGTTCGTAGGCCTCATAAGCCTGCTCCGTCTCCAGTACCAGGGTATTGAGCTCCGAGAGGATCCATCGATCGATCTCAGGCCTCTGATCCATGGGGATCTCCTCCTCCGAATAGCGGAAACCATCGATGTTTGCATAAAGCGCAAAGAAGGAATAGGTGTTATAAAGGGTACCGAAGAACTTGCGTTTGACCTCTACAATCCCATCCATATCGAATTTGAGATTGTCCCAGGGGTTGGCATTGGAGATCATATACCATCGGGTTGCATCCGGTCCATGGGTTTCAACGGTTTCAAACGGATCTGCGGCATTGCCCAGCCGCTTGGACATTTTCTTGCCATCCTTATCCAGAACCAGGCCGTTGGACAGCACATTTCGATAAGCCACCGAATCAAATACCATTGTGGCGATGGCGTGCAGGGTATAGAACCACCCCCTGGTCTGGTCTACACCTTCAGCGATAAAATCAGCCGGGAAATATTTTCCGGAATCGACGATTTCGCGATTCTCAAAAGGGTAATGCCATTGGGCGTAGGGCATAGATCCGCTATCAAACCACACGTCTATAAGGTCGCTTTCCCGCTTCATGGGCTTCCCGGAAGGAGCTGCCAGTATCAGACGGTCCACGATATTCTTGTGCAGGTCGATCCGATCGTAGTTCTCCTCAGACATGTCCCCGGGGACAAAATCCGCGAAGGGGTCTTCGTCCATTAAACCAGCCCGGACAGCCTTCTGAATTTCCTCTTTGAGCTGGGCGACGGATCCGATGATCATCTCTTCCTGCCCGTCTTCAGTCCGCCAGATGGGAAGGGGTACTCCCCAGTAACGGGACCTGGACAAATTCCAGTCATTTGCCGAAGAAAGCCAGTTCCCAAACCGTCCTTCCCCTGTGGATTTCGGTTTCCAGTTGATCTCCTGGTTCAGCTCGTACATTCGGTCACGGACTTCCGTGATCCTGATGAACCAGGAATCCAGCGGATAATACAGCACGGGCTTATCGGTGCGCCAGCAATTGGGATAGCTGTGGGCGTATTTCTCCACCTTGAAGGCCTTGTTCTCCTCCTTCATCTGAATGGCGATCTCCACATCTACTGAGCGCTCAGGAGCTGTTCCCTCCTCATAGTATTCATTCTTCACGTACTTTCCTGCCAGTTCCTTCATTTCCGGCCGGAATCGACCCTGCAGATCTACCAGGGGCACGGGATTCCCGCCATCATCCAATACGAGCATGGGAGGCACTGGCGGGACAGCCTCCTGTGCTACCTGCATATCATCTGCCCCAAAGGTGGGGGCGGTATGGACAATCCCGGTGCCGTCCTCGGTCGTAACAAAATCCCCGCCGATCACCCGGAAGGCATTTTCAGGATGCTCGTAAGGAAGTGCATAATCCAGCAGCTGGTGGTAGCGTATGCCAAGAAGGTCATGACCTTTGAATTCCTTCAGGATGCGATACGGGATCTTCTTGTCCCCTGCCTGGTAATCCGGGAAGGCCTCTTCGGAAGGCACCTGTTCGAATTTTCCCTTGAACTGAAGGCCAACCAGGGTCTTGGCAAGGATGACCTTGATCGGTTTATGGGTATACTGGTTGTAGGTTTCCACCAGGACGTAATCGATCTTTGGCCCCACGGTAAGGGCGGTATTCGAAGGAAGTGTCCATGGCGTAGTGGTCCAGGCCAGTAAATACATAGACCCGTCTTCCTGGCTGAGGAACGGTGGCAGGGACTCGGGAATCAACTCGAACTGAGCCGTTACCGTCGTATCGGTAACTTCCTGATAGGTCCCTGGCTGGTTGAGCTCATGGGAACTCAGTCCGGTCCCGGCTTTGGGGGAATAGGGTTGGATGGTGTATCCCTTGTAGATCAACCCCTTGTCGTAGATATTCTTCAGCAACCACCAGACCGTTTCCATGTATTTCGGCTTGAAGGTGATATAGGGATCCTCCATATCCACCCAATAGCCGATCTTCTCGGTCATTTCATTCCACACGTCGGTATACCGCATGACTGCCTTTTTACAGGCTTCGTTATACGCCTCTATGGAAATTTTCGTGCCTATGTCCTCTTTGGTGATCCCGAGTTCCTTCTCCACTCCCAGCTCCACCGGGAGTCCGTGGGTATCCCATCCGGCCTTTCGCTTCACCTGGAAGCCCTTCATGGTCTTGTACCTCGGAAAAATGTCCTTGATCGTCCTGGAGATGACGTGATGAATCCCGGGTTTGCCGTTTGCTGATGGCGGCCCTTCGTAAAACACATAAGAATCCCGGCCTTCGCGCGTACTGATGCTCTTCTCAAAGATCTTTTCTGCTTTCCAGAAATTGAGAATTTCGTCCGCTACCCGTGGGAGATCCAGCTTTTTGTGTTCCTTGAATTTCATCTGACACCAGGATATGATTCCTACATTTTACAAAGTGTGCAAAATTAGTGAATTTCACACGAAATCAAAGCCCTTTGAGCCAGTAAAACCGGGGGTGGGGAACATAGGCGGTTCCTGGGCCTGCGATCCCGAAACAGATGCCATTAAAAACGAAAATTCAGCCCAAGGACGACATTGAAGCCGGCAGCGGCAATACCTGAGGAATAGGGCCTGTACCGCTGGTTGGTAAGGTTCTCCAGGGCAAAGGTCAGCTGATACCGGTCCATAAGGGTGTAGGAAGACCTGAGATTCAAGGTATACCAGGAGGGGGAAAATGGGTTGCCATTGGCATCCGCCGCATAGATAAACGGTTTGCTGCGTTCGGAAAGTGCCAGGTCCTCAAAGGGTATTTCACCATTGTAATAAAAGATCAGGCCCGCCTGCCAGGGATATTTGATCCAGGACAACTGAACATCTCCAAAGGTTGGAGGAACATGCCTTACCGCCGAAGTCTGACCTTCTCCATCCTCTTCTTCCCCTTCGGCAAAGGTAAGGTTCCCTTTCAGGGACCAGAACTCGGTCATATAGGCCTCAAAACCGAACTCCACCCCATAGACAAATGCCTGGGCAGCATTCTGAATGGCCTGCACCCTGCTGGGTTCTCCATTATAGATGATGCTGTCCCGTCCGTCAACGGTGTAATCCCTTCGTACCATGGCATTATCGAGATAGGTATAATAGGCCGATCCCTTCAGCACGAGTTTGTCCTTGACGTTCTGTCTCAATCCGATCTCAGCATTATACGCGTATTCGGGCTCCAGGTCCGGATTAGGCACCACCACGGCCCCGGGTTCGGAATCAAAGACCTTGCCGATATCGTCAATGTTGGGCGCCCTGAAACCCGTTGAAGCGTTTAGGGTTACCTGTGTATTTCGCCTGGGGAACCAGCTGAGTCCCAGGCTACCGGTCAGGGCGCCATTATCCAGCCGGGCATTGTTAAAGGGAAAGGGGTAAAAGCTCTGGTCGAAATCCGCATCGATCCAGAAATGGCTGTAGCGCATCCCCGCCATCAGCGTGAGATTAGGCCTCCATCGATAGGTACTGTTGGCATAGGCAGCCAGGCTCATCCAGGTGGAACCGTCAGGATAGCGGGAAGGGCCGTCAACCGCCGAACCCGTCAGGATGTTTTCCTCCCGTCCTCTGGAACCCACCTGATTCCCTACGTATTCCAGCCCATAGAACAGGCTTATATTTCCAATTTTCCGGTTCTCAAAATCCAGGTTTAGGGAATAGGCGTCTACCTGCTCCGTTGTATTGTAGCGGATATCGTCCTGAAATTCACGGTCGTTGCGGCTTTCCCCAAAATACTGGTAGGCCGCCGTAATCCGGAAACGGTCGTAAAATGTGTCTTTGCCCCTGTGAGATACCTGGAGGTTCCCCATACCCCATATCTGAGGGCCGTAGAACCACTCCGCAGATTTCAAACCGGCCTCGTTGTCCTCCGGGCGTATCAGGCGATCATAGCGCGGGTTATCCGAGGTTCTGGAATAGTGCAGCCCGAGATCAAAGGACCAGCGCTTTGAGGGACGATACGCCACCTTTTGCATAAAGCTCCACATATCAAACCCGGAAGGGACCTGCACCCTGGGATCCTCATTTTCCTGCAGTTGGTCCTCCCCATCCCTCCGAACAATGTAATTTGGCCTCAGGTAGGAATCAGGGCCGTGTATCCCCATCTTCAGATCATCGAAATAATTGTAGGTAACGCTGCTCAGGAAAGCCCATTTCTCTTTGCCTATTGATAGATCCCCATGGATGGTCTGTTCCCTGGAGGCTGTGGCAGTCCTGTAGACCGCATTGCCCGAAACCTCCGTAGTATCACTTTGACTAAATCTGGGGTCCTTCGTGTAGAAGTTCATCACCCCTCCGATCGCGTCACTCCCATAAATCACAGAACCTGGGCCGAAGATGATTTCCGTGCTGGTGATATCCAACGGATTGAGGGAGATCATATTCTGAATATTTCCCCCCCTGAAAATCGCATTGTTCATCCGGACCCCATCCACAGAGAGCAATACCCGATTGGTTGCAAATCCGCGGATCATAGGGCTCCCTCCTCCGTACTGACTCTTCTGAACAAAGACCTTGCCTGATTGCTGCAGCAGGTCGGCCGAGGTCTGCGGGTTTCCCAAAACCACGGAAGAGGATCCAATGGTTTCGATCTTCTGGGGCACATCCCGTTTCTGCTGCTCCCATTTGGAAATGGAAATCACAATCTCCTGCAACTGTTCCGGTTTCGGTGACATCAGGATCTTACTCCCCATGCGCACAATAGCTTCCCGGGTGAGAAATCGGGTCTGGTAACTCAGGTGGCGGATCTCCAGCCGGGTGTCTTCGGGAAAGACGCTCAGGTCAAAGAAACCGTCTATATCGGAGATGGCCGTGATGGTCCGGTCCGGAACAAAGATGGCAACATCGGGAATAGGTACTCCAGTCTCCTGATCGAAAATCCCTGCCTGCTGCCCGTGCAGCACCACGGGAAAACCGCATGCCCAAATCAATAAAAGAATGGTCAGGTTATGAAAAAACTTCATCGAGAACGACTAACGATCGCGGTTTTTTAAATCCGTGCAAATGTATCTCAAAATAGCGGACAAGGTACTGCAGGAGCGTCCTCCGCTCATTCTGGGACATTTTTATCGTATGAATAGCCTCAAATTTCGTGCCCAAAAACAACTTGAAATGCTCCAGTTCCTTTCCACTCATACAGGGGTTCCAGGAAGGTTCGTGACAGAAGGATCCCTCGGCCAGGTCAAAATGGGCAGCGGCTGAATGACCGCGATCCGGGTAAAAGCCAAGATACCGGGTCAGCCCGATCAGGAAATGGATATGAAAATTGGCAACCTTGTCGTGTTGATCCATCCATTGCAGGGACGTCTCGATATATTGAAAGCATTGTGAATCAGGGTCCTGTTCCCGGATACTCTGGGCAAGCATTTCAGATAAAAACAGTGCAATGGCACTCTTTGCAACATCCGTTTGCACCGTGCTGTAGGGGTAGCTCAGCATCGCTTCCCGTATATAGCCGAGTTTGTCCTTAGGAGGCAGGGTGGCTACGATCTCCAGTTGCGTCAGCGGCTGAAAAAAGGCAGGTTTGAGTTTTCCCTTCCTGCTTTTCAGGATACCCCTTAACATAAAGGTCTGCAAGCCCGACTGTTCCGTAAGCATCTTTGCGATCAGGCTGCTGTCCCCATATTTGATCGTGTTAAGAACAATGGCTTTGGTTCTGACGGGCATGGGATGGTGTTATAAATCCAAAGATAGGCCTATTAAAAAACTCCCGGAAACCAGGGCTCCCGGGAGTTTTAATCTTTTTAGGATGTCTTTTAAATCACGCCCTGTGCCAACATGGCGTCGGCCACCTTGACAAAACCGGCTATATTGGCCCCCTTGACGTAATTGCAGTATCCATCGTCCTCTTTTCCGTATTCGATGCACGAATCGTGAATGTCGGCCATGATGCCCTGAAGTCGTTGATCCACTTCTTCCCGTGTCCAGCTGATCCGAAGTGAATTCTGGGACATCTCTAAACCGGAAGTGGCAACTCCCCCTGCATTGGAAGCCTTTCCGGGAGCAAAGAGGATCCTGGCATCCTGGAAGGCATGGACAGCATCCAGGGTGGAGGGCATATTGGCCCCTTCAGCCACACAGACACATCCGTTTTCAAGAAGCGTTTTGGCATCATCCCCATCCAGCTCATTCTGCGTTGCACAGGGCAGAGCAATCTCGCAGGGCACTCCCCATGGGCGTTCCCCCTTGTGGTATTCCGCACCGGGATATTCCTCCACATACTCGGAGATCCGACCTCTGCGGTTATTTTTCAAGTCCATTACCCAGGCGAGCTTCTCCTGATCGATTCCGTCCTTATCGTAGATATACCCTCCGGAATCTGAGAGGGTGAGTACCTTCCCGCCCAGCTGCAATACCTTCTCGGCAGCGTACTGGGCCACATTGCCCGATCCGGAAATCACAACCGTCTTCCCTTCCATGGAATCCCTGCGTGTTTTCAACATATCATCCGCAAAGTAGACCGTTCCGTAACCGGTAGCCTCAGGCCGTATCTGGGAACCTCCCCAGGAAAGTCCTTTCCCGGTCAGCACCCCGGTAAACTCATTGCGGATCTTTTTGTACATCCCGAAGAGAAATCCGATTTCCCGTGTGCCGACCCCGATATCCCCGGCAGGAACATCCGTAAACGGTCCGATATGTCTGCACAGCTCCGTCATAAAGGCATGGCAGAAGCGCATCACCTCGTCGTCGGATTTTCCTTTAGGATCAAAATCGGAACCCCCTTTACCCCCTCCCATGGGAAGGGTGGTAAGGCTGTTTTTGAAGACCTGTTCAAAAGCGAGGAACTTAAGGATGCTGGCATTGACCGTTGGGTGGAACCGCAGCCCTCCCTTGTAGGGCCCGATGGCTGAGTTCATCTGCACCCGGTACCCACGGTTGACATGGATTTCCCCTTTGTCATCCACCCAGGCAACCCTGAAGGAGATCAATCGCTCAGGCTCCACCATGCGGAGAAGGATATTCTTTCCTGAATAAATGTCGTTTTCCGCAATATAAGGGATGGTCGTTTCCGCAACCTCTTGTACAGCCTGCAGGAATTCAGGCTCGTGGCCATTCCTAAAACGAACTTCGTCCATGAAGGCCTCTATCTTTGCTTGATAATCGGGCATAGGTGGTCTTTGTTAAATTGTCAATTTAAAAATATTGGGGCAAAATTATGCGTTTCTCATAATTCAACACACCTTTTTTTGAAAATTCGACAAAATAATTTTGACCGCAGACCGCGGAGTGTTATTTCAGCACAGAAAATGCCTGCTGGAGGTCCTCTATAAGATCCCTGGAATCCTCAATCCCAACGCTGAGCCGGATCAGGGCATCGGTAACACCGCTTTTCTCCCGCTCTTCTTTAGGGATGCTCGCATGGGTCATGCTGGCAGGATGTCCGGCAAGGCTCTCGACCCCACCAAGGGACTCCGCCAGGGTAAAGACCTTTAGGGCTTCTACAATCCTGACCGCATCCGAATAGGAAGCACCTTTGGGCACAAAGGAAATCATTGCCCCATAACCGTTCATCTGTTCCCTGGCAACTTCGTGATTTGGATGGTCCTTGAATCCGGGCCAGTAAACCTGTTCTATTCCGGGATGGCCTTTCAGGAATTCAGCCACTTTTTCCCCGTTCTCGCAATGCCGCTGCATCCGTACATGCAGGGTTTTTATCCCCCTCAGGACAAGATAGCTGTCCATGGGGCCGCATACTGCCCCACTGGCGTTCTGTATGAATGCGAGCTTCTCAGCCAGTTCCTGATCACGCACTACAAGCCCCCCCACGACTACATCGCTGTGCCCTCCGAGGTACTTGGTAGCCGAGTGCATCACGATATCTGCGCCCAATTCCAGGGGCTGCTGGATATAGGGGGTTGCAAAGGTATTGTCTACCGCGAGGAGTATATGGTGTTCTTTGGCAATGGCCGAAACCGCTTTGATATCAATAACGTTCATCATGGGGTTGGTAGGCGTCTCCACCCATATCAGCTTTGTTTTTGGGGTAATCGCTGCCTCGATTCGCCCGGGATCCTGCATATCGACAAAATGAAAATGGATCCCGAAAGGCTCGAAAATCCGGCGAAACAATCTGTAGCTCCCGCCATAGAGATCGTTGGTGGAGATGACCTCGTCCCCCGGGCTGAGCAATTTCACCACTGCATCCATAGCGGCCAATCCACTGGCAAAAGCCAGGCCATACGTCCCATTCTCAATACTGGCAAGCGCCTTTTCAAGGGCAAACCGCGTGGGGTTCCCACTTCTGGAATACTCATAACCCTTGTGTTCGCCTGGAGAACGCTGTGCAAAGGTGGAAGTTTGATAAATCGGGGGCATTACCGCTCCATAGGCTTTGTCGGGCTCCTGCCCTCCATGGATGGTTTTACTGTTGAATCGCAATGATTTTTTCATAGTGGCATTGAGTGTTCTCACAAAGGTATTTGGATTAGGACCCGTTTCCAACCCCCAACCCGTATTTTGCCTTTGATATCCTCTGCTTAGTCGTACCTTTGAGCGCAGTGAAACCCTTCCGATGAAAAAAATTTTCTGCTGCCTAATGCTGCTGACCGCTTTCGGTTGCGTATCCGAATCGGGCCTTGAAATGCAAACCCGGGAATACACGGGGGAGATATGCGATTCCTGTCCGGTGGTGCGGGTTTCGGTCCCGGAGGCCATCAATCAGCGTGGTTTAGGCCGGACGGTCAATACCGCGATTCGGGAAGAGATCCTCGAATTGATGGACTATGATGAAGCGCATGAAGCTGTGGATATTCCCGGGGCTATTGCAGCCTTCCAGCAGGGTTTTCAAAAAATGCAGCGGGAATTCCCGGAGGAACTGACCGGATGGGAAGCCTCTGTGGAGGGTGTGAAATCCTATGAAGATAAAGACGTGCTTTGCATTCGACTGGATACCTACATTTTTACCGGCGGAGCACACGGTTATGCTTCCACCCGATATTTGAATTTCGACAAGGGAAGGGGGAAAGAACTGGATGCGGAAGAACTGTTTTCCAAACCTGATGGGTTTGCATCCTACGCCGAGGCCGCCTTCAGGAAACAACACAAGATTGAACCCGACGCTCCCATCAACAGTACGGGTTTTATGTTCGAAGACAACCGCTTTATACTTCCTGAAAATATCGGTTTGGCAGCTGAGGGCCTGATCCTGCACTACAATCCGTATGAGGCCGCTTCCTACGCCGACGGAGCCCTGATCCTGGAATTTCCTTTCTCTGAGATACGCGATTACCTCGTCTGGGCTGAGTAATCCTACCCCTGGCGACCAACCTTTAAAAGGGCCTGGATCGTCCCCATATGCAGCCCCTCGTGATATAAATTAAAATGAAGGCCATCCTCAATGGTCCTCAGGGTGACCCCGGCACTGGTTGTATAGGCATGATAGGAACGAAACTTTCCTGCATTGTAGTCTGCCTTCAGGTGGTCAACTGTTCGGACCAATGCCTGGCTTACTTCCTGCCGGACCTGAAGGTCCGGAAGATCCCCTGGGAACGTGCCTTTGCTGTAGTCCCTGATCAGGCCTTCCCCCACGTACATCGGCAGCCCGCTGAGCTTGTAGCACAGCAGCTGCTGTACCACAAGGGTGTGAGCCATATTCCACCAGATGTTGTTGTTAAAGCCTTCGGGCACTTCTGAAAGCATGTTTTCAGGAGTATCATCCAGAATTTGAACAAGACGCTTTCGGTTACTCAGCAGAGTATTGAATATTAATTCGGTATCCATTGTTGTTGGGTTCACTCTTAGGAGTCTAAAATTAAGCGTTACTTTTGAATTCTCCTGGGAAACGCATACTTCTTTAGCATGAAAAAAATATACCACCTCAGCACCTGCAGTACCTGTCAACGAATCATCCGGGAACTCGGAACTCCGGCAGATTTCGAATATCAGGATATCAAAGCCGAACCGCTGGACGCTGCTCAGTTGGAGGAACTCTGCCAACTGGCTGGAAGTTATGAAGCCCTGTTCAGCAAAAGGGCCCGCCTTTACAAAGAACGCAATCTTAAGGAGCGTAGTTTGGGAGAGGAAGATTTCCGGGAGTTGTTGCTCGAACACTACACCTTCCTCAAAAGACCCGTAGTCGTTTACAACGATCAGATATTTACAGGCAATGCCGCAAAAACGGTTGCTGCCGCCAAAGAAGCCCTTAAGAATTGAGCAAAAGAACCCTGGCCATCCTGGCAGCCATCGGGGCTACCACCATCTACGGACTCAACCATACCATTGCCAAAGGAGTCATGCCACATCATGTACAGGCCTTTGGCTTTATTTTTCTCAGGGTGGGCGGGGCTTCCCTGTTGTTCTGGATGATCTCGTTCCTGGGCCCTCGTGAGCGAATCGAACGGAGGGACTGGGGCAGGCTGGCGCTTTGTTCCCTTTTTGGAATGGTGATCAATATGCTCGCATTTTTCAAGGGACTGGAACTTTCAACCCCTATAAACAGTGCCGTTTTGATAACCCTTACACCCATTATCGTTACGGTGCTTTCCATCTTTCTGATCGCAGAAAAGGTCACCAGGATTAAAGGCCTGGGGATAGGTGTCGGCCTTGCTGGAGCCCTGACCCTTATTTTTATGGGTGACACAGAGGGGGTCAATGCCCCCAACATCCCGGTGGGCAATTCCCTTTTTATCGTTAACTCAATCAGCTACGGCCTCTACCTGATCCTGGCCAAAAAGCTGATAGAAAAATACCATCCGTTCACACTGATGAAATGGCTGTTCGCCCTGGCCTTTTTTATGAACCTACCCATTACCATTGGGGAATTCCTTGAGATTGAATGGGGCACCATTCCCCCAGCCGGTCTGGGGGCGATCGCTTTTGTAGTCATCGGAACTACATTTTTGACCTATCTGTTCAATGTTTTTGCCCTGACCGAATTAAAGGCCTCTACTGTAAGTGCCTTTATTTATGGACAGCCCGTGATTGGGATCCTCTTTGCCCTCCTAATGGGCAAGGATGAACTTACCCCGATGAAGGTCCTGGCTGCCCTGCTGGTGCTTACCGGCGTATACCTGGTAAGCAAACAACCTAAGCGAGGTCTTTCCTCGGGATAGGGTAACGTCTCGTATCTGCTTTGGTGAGGGTTCGGAAGCCTTCCCCTTTGGGCAGTTTTGAGAACTTTGCCAGCAGCTCAGTATCCAGGGGGGTCAGTTTACGCATCTTCAGGTTGATCCACCCCCCCATCATTTCACAGAAAGCGACTTGATTGCCCTCTCCGTCAAAAAAATGGTGGTGGAATTCAAAGAACATCCCGTCTTCGCTCGTGCCCATGACCTCCAGGGAAACACGTACGGGCGTACCCGGAAGTACTTCTTTAAGGTAATACATATGCTCATAGAATGTCACTGGGCCCACCTCATAGTTGGCTAAAATATCCTGGCCTAATCCTATTTCGTGGAAATAGGCCATGCGGGTATGGCTCATATAGGTGATGTAAGCGCTGTTGGCTAGGTGCCTGTTCGCATCCAGGTCGTTCCAACGTACTTCAAAGGATTTTAGAAACATTGCAAATACATTTTTATTATGCGCGCATAACAATGTCAAAAATACATTCATTTCAAAAACCTTTGATCCCCGGACATTAATTTATCCTTATTTTTAGGGCTCAATCATACTCCTATGGCCCAGAAAGCACCCTTTATCGATGACCTTGCACTGCCCGTCATTGCGGCTCCCATGTTCCTGATCTCAAACCCCGAACTTGTGATCGAATGCTGTAAAAACGGGGTCGTGGGAACTTTCCCGGCCCTGAACCAACGAACGAGCGAAGGCTTTGAGTCCTGGCTGGTTCAAATCCAGGAGGCGCTGGCGGACTTCGAAAAAGAAACCGGGAAGAAACCGGCTCCTTTCGGGGTCAATCTCATCGTCCACCCAACCAACCCCAGGCTGGAAGCCGATTTAAGGATTTGCATGAAGCATAAGGTGCCCCTGATCATCACTTCACTGGGGGCCGTGTCACAGGTGGTGGATGCTGTCCACAGCTATGGGGGTCTGGTATTTCACGATATCATCAAAAAGAGACATGCTGAAAAGGCCGCCGAAGCTGGTGTCGATGGCCTTATTCTGGTAGCTGCCGGGGCCGGTGGACACGCGGGAACGATCAACCCCATGACCCTGGTCGCTGAAGTAGGTAAGATCTTTGACAAGACACTGATCCTCTCCGGCTGTATCAGCACGGGTCGAGATGTGGCCTCCGCGCTTCAGATGGGCGCGGACCTTGCCTACATGGGCACGCGTTTTATCAATGTCACAGAAAGTGCAGCCCCGGAGGAGTACCGCAACATGATCATCGAGGCAGGGGCCAGTGACATTGTCTATACGGCGGCCATTTCAGGAGTACATGCAAACTTCCTTGCCCAAAGTCTTCAGGCAGCCGGTATTGGTGAAGAAGACCTGAAAAAGGATACGAAAATAGATTTCGGAAAAGAACTGGACACCGAGGCCAAGGCCTGGAAGACCATCTGGTCTGCGGGACAGGGTGCCGCCCTTATCGCAGACAGCATCCCGGTGACCTCCCTGGTGAACAAGCTTCGGGAAGAATTCCTGCAAGCCCTGAAAGAACAGGTCTCGCGTCTTGAACATTACAGCTAACATGCCATGTACGTAAGGCGAAATTTAGGGGTGTTTCCCATCCTGTTAGGAACCTGGAAAGAACTCGTGTTCTTTGCCATTTGGTCTGCCCTGGTTTTCTTTTTGTACTATGAATTGCAATGGACGTTCCTGTCACTGGCCATTGAGCCTTTGAGCATAATCGGCATAGCCGTCTCTTTTTACCTCGGCTTTAAAAATAGCCAGAGCTATGACCGCTTCTGGGAAGCGCGCAAAATTTGGGGGGCCATCGTGAATTACTCCAGGACCTGGTCCATGCAGGTCCTCAGTCTGGTGAAGGATGCCCCCGAAGACCAGCGCATTCTGATCTACCGGCATCTGGCATGGATCAATGCCCTGAGGGTACAGTTGCGGCAACCTACCTCCTTCTCCCTGAAACCCAGCAGCTCCCTGAAAAGACACATAGAAGGATACAAGGCCTATGGATCCATCGCAGAGATCATCCGGCCTTTTGTGTCGGAAAAGGAACTTGAGGACCTTCAGGATCGAAAAAATGTGGCTACGCACCTGGTCAAAAATCAGGGCCTGCACTTGAAGAAATTGCTGGATGACGGGAACATAAGCGAATTCCAAAACCTGATATTGCAAAAAGTCCTGGAAGAGAACTATAATTTTCAGGGAGCCTGCGAACGGATCAAGAACACTCCCTTTCCACGGCAATACGCCTATTTCGGAACTGTATTTGCGTGGATCTTTGTCCTGCTCCTGCCCTTTGGGCTGCTCAATGCCTTTGATGATGAATTCGGGGAACTTTCGACCACGGGTAAGGCCTGGATGGAGGGAGCCGCAATTTTGCTTTCCGTGCTTATTTCCTGGATCTTCGTGACGATTGACAAAGTTGCCAAAAACAGCGAAGATCCCTTTGAAGGCCGATTCAACGATGTTCCGATGACAGCGATCTGCCGGACGATTGAAATCGACCTGCGGGATATGCTGGATGAAAAACCCCTTCCGGAAAAGGTGACCCCCATCAACAATATCCTGTACTGATGCCCCTGTCTAGCTCATCCTATGTTCCCCGGAATCATTTCCGAAATGGGCATATCTCGACCATTTACTCCGCCCTGTTTCGCAAAGTTCAGGGAACCGAGCAGGAACGGGAGCGTCTTGAATTGCCGGACGGGGATTTCCTTGATTTGGACTGGAGCAGATCAGCCACTTCAACGGAAAGGGTGCTCATCCTGCTTCACGGCCTGGAAGGGAGTGCCCAGCGGCCTTATATGCTGGGCAGTGCCCGTTTATTCCAGGAACACGACTACGATGTCTGTGCCGTAAACCTGAGGGGGTGCAGCGGGGAACCTAACCGCCTGTTCAGGTCCTACCATTCAGGGGCGACAGAGGATCTGAATGCTGTCATCCAGCATATTTTAGGGAAGGCCCGCTACAAAAAGATCTTCCTTAAAGGTTTTAGCCTGGGGGGCAACCTTATTCTAAAATATCTGGGAGAATCCAACACCGGGACTGAAAAAATCACCGGGGCTGCCGTGGTTTCCGTGCCCTGTGATCTGCATGATTCACTGCTGCAATTAAACAAGCCAAAGAACTGGCTCTATGCCCGGCGATTCCTGTCCTCCCTACGTGAAAAAGCCATTGAAAAACACAAGCGCTTTCCCGAACAACTACCCGAAGCAGACCTTATGAGGATCAAAAGCCTGCAGGGTTTTGACGACCTCTACACCAGCCGGGCACATGGGTTTGCGAATGCTCTGGACTACTACCAACAATGCAGCAGCCGACAATTCCTGGAAGGCGTTCAGGTTCCGACCCTTCTGCTGAATGCCCTTAACGACTCCTTCCTGGGACCTTCCTGCTACCCCTGGGACCTGTGCAGGGACCACCCCAACGTATACTTTGAAACCCCTGATTTCGGAGGTCATGTAGGTTTTGTGGATCGCGGTCCCTATTATTACAATGAACGCCGTAGCCTCGAATTCCTGGAAGCCCTGTAATACCGTCCTATTTCTTATCTTAGGGGCCAAAAGAATTCAGACCAAATGAAAAAAGCACTGACATTGCTGTTTGCCGCCACCCTGCTTACGGGCTGTGGCGAGAAAAAGGAAGAAAAGAAAGACGGTTTTGAGGTAAGCCGTTCCAAAGAACAGCCCAAAGCTGCTTCGACCTCTGAGGCAGTCCCCGTGGACATGGACAACAAAGGCATAGGACCAATTACCTCCATGACTTTTGATGGAGAAATCGATATGGAACTGGCCAAGGCCGGGGAAGCCAAATACAACGCCATTTGCACCGCCTGCCATATGATCGGGCAGCGGATGATCGGTCCGGACCTGACCGGTGTCTATGAACGTCGTAGTCCGGAATGGGTAATGAACATGATCCTGAATCCGGATGGAATGCTCAAAGAAGACCCCATCGCACAGGCCCTGTTGAAAGAGTACAACAACGCCATCATGCTAAACCAAAACCTCTCGGAGGAAGAGGCCAGAGCCCTTGCAGAATACCTGAGAACCCTTTAGCACCCTAAAGTAACTACAGCACTTCAACGCCGTACCAGCCCTAAACTGATGCGGCGTTCGTATATCCGGCCATAAGAAAACCGAAAAACCACATTTCACTTGGGAAGGAGTACAACGAAACCGCTCTATCTGATCGCCCTGGTCCCTCACCTGGCATTAAGGGAGCGGATCAAAGCGCTCAAAGATGAAATGAAGGAGGACTACCAGGCATCCCACGCCCTGAAGTCCCCGGCCCATATCACCCTGCAAATGCCCTTTCGGTACCGGGCCACGGACGAAACCCGAATGTTGGGATCCCTGCGCGATTTTGCCCGACCCCGTGAGGCATTTCAGGTCGTGCTTTCAGGTTTTGACTGTTTTCCTCCCCGGGTGCTCTTTGTACGTGTGGAGAACCACTCCCCCATCGTCCGTCTGTACGATGGGCTACAGCAGCTGCTGAGAAATGACCTGGAATTTCCACCCAATCCCAGGCCCAGACCTATACATCCACATATGACTATTGCCACCAGGGACCTGGAGGAGGATAAATTCCATGAAGCGTGGAAGGCGTTTGAATCCCGTGAATTTGAAGCTGCATTCCTGGCAGACCGGCTTCACCTTCTAAAACACAATGGAAGCTTCTGGGAGCTTTTTAAGGAATTTCCCTTTCAAGGCACTGTAGGGGCGCCCAAAAACTGAGTTCCATGGGGAATTCTTCCTATCTTTCGGAAGACATTTCGGCCGAAGGACTGTGCATGGATGCCGGGAGGTTTTTTTCCATGCTTCCCTATACGCGTCCCTTCGGAGTATGCTAATGAAAACAACACCATATGAACCGTTTATTGCTGATGGGCTACAGCCTGTCCCTTTTCATTGTAATGCTTAGCTGTGAGAAACAATCCAAAGAATTCGCATCCCTGCAATCCCCGGAAGGCACACATCAAATAGATGTTTTTCTGGATCAAAAAGGCCGGCCGGGCTACCAGGTCTTCAGGGACGGCAAGATCCTGATCGACAGCTCCGGTCTTGGGTTTGAATTCAGGGATCAGCCAGCCCTGATGTACGGGATGCGCTGGGTGGAGAGCAATATCTCCTCAGCAGATGAGACCTGGGAGATGCCCTGGGGGGAACAACGGGAGGTTCGAAACCACTACAATGAAGCCCGGATTGTCCTGGAGGAAAAAGAAGCGCCGGGACGGAAGTTGGTCCTGGAATTCCGCGCCTATGAGGACGGAGTGGCCTTCCGCTACGACTTTCCGGAGCAGCCCGGGACGGATACCCTGGTGATCACTGCAGAACATACCGAATTCCAGTTGACTGAGGACCATATGAGTTGGTGGATTCCCGGAGACTGGGATATTTACGAACACCTTTACAATACCTCACGCGTATCTGAGATCGATGCCCTTTCCAAAAGGGACCATCCGAACCTGGCTTCCACCTTTATCCCGGAAAATGCGGTCAACACCCCCGTGACCATGCGTTCCGCAGACGGGGTGCACCTTAGTTTTCACGAAGCTGACCTTACGGATTACGCAGGGATGACCCTCAGGGTGGATACCGAAACCCTCAAGCTCAGCAGTGCCCTGGTCGGCTCGGATCGTTTCAACCACAAAGTCAAACGCGCTTTGCCCTTCCATACGCCCTGGCGGACGATTCAGATCTCAGACCGGGCCGGAGGCCTGGTCGAATCCCGTTTGATCGAGAACCTGAATGAACCCAACAAATTGGGGGATGTTTCCTGGTTCAGCCCTATGAAATACGTCGGGATCTGGTGGGAAATGCACCTGGCGATCGCCACCTGGGATTATGGGATGACCCTGGACGAAGAGGGCCGGTGGGTAGATACAGGGAAGGCCCATGGGAAGCATGGGGCTACTACCGAAAATACCAAGCGATATATCGATTTTGCCGCAGAGAACAATATCAGGGGGGTTCTTGTCGAAGGATGGAATACAGGCTGGGAGCGCTGGATCGGATTTGAAGACCGGGAAGGCGTTTTTGATTTTGTGACCCCCTATCCGGATTACGATATTCAGGCACTTGCCGCCTACGGACGTGAAAAGGGGGTGGAGCTTATCATGCACCACGAGACCTCTGCAGCTCCCCGTACCTATGAGCAACAGCTGGACACCGCCTATACCCTGATGCAGGATCTCGGCATTCACTCCGTCAAGACCGGCTATGTGGGCAAGATCATTCCCAAAGGAGAATACCACCACGGACAATGGATGGTGAATCATTACCGAAAAGTACTTGAGACCGCTGCCCGCTATCAGGTAGCTATCAATGCTCACGAACCTATTAAAGCTACAGGGCTGAGAAGAACGTATCCGAATGCGATTTCACGGGAAGGATTGAGGGGGCAGGAATTCAATGCCTGGTCGGTAGAAGGAGGAAATCCTGCCGAACACCTGCCGATCGTGGCGTTTACCCGCATGCTTGCGGGGCCCATCGACTTCACCCCTGGGGTGTTCGATATCGGCCTTACCCAAAAACCCGACAACCAGGTAAATACGACCCTTGCCCAGCAGCTGGCGCTATATGTGGTCATCTACAGCCCAATACAAATGGCCTGTGACATTCCGGAAAATTACGCGGGGCAGCCTGCATTTCAATTCATCCGGGATGTTGGGGTAGACTGGGAACAATCCAGGGTGCTCAGCGGGGAGGTCGGCGATTTCGTCACTATAGCCCGTGAGGAACGGGAAACGGGCAACTGGTTCCTGGGTGCCATTACGGATGAAGACCCCAGGGATCTGGAAATTGATTTCAGCTTCCTGCCCGAAGGCGTTTCCTATAAGGCAACCGTCTACAAAGACCATCCTGATGCCCACTACCGGGACAACCCCACGGCTATTGAGATTGAAGAATTGACCATAACCAGCAATACCCGGCAGGAATTTCGGCTGGCTGCCGGGGGTGGACTGGCCATCAGCCTTATGAAAGAATAAGGCTCACCAGGGATCCAGCCCCAGAAGCTTTTTGCCAAGATCCGTCAGTTCTGCGGTCTCGTGCCTGGTTTGCTCCCAGTTTCTTGGATCTCCGGGGAAGGCGTAACCCTCAGGGGCTTCACGGTTTTTCCAGGAATGAATCCGCCACTTCCTAAGGGGTTCATTTTCAGGTTCGGCAGGCATCATCGAAATGTACTGCGCGATTCGCACCTTGTCCATGGAGCGATTCGGACGGATTCCATGGGCGAGCAGGCTGTTGAAGATCAGCAAGTCCCCTGCCCGGAGCCTGACCTTGACCAGGTGCTGTTCCAGTCCTGAAATATCCGGCTGGAATGGATCCCGGTCCTCCGGCTGGCTTTTTTTCCATGCATCGTAATTGCGGTACAGCCAGGGGATACACTGAAAACCTCCCATCTCCGGATCCGTCTGATCCGAAAGGGCAAGGACCCCCTGGACGTTTTGGGGCTTTGTTTCCGGGTCGTAGTCCCAATGGATAAAACCGCTTTGCTGAAAACCCGGGCGGGAGGGAAGGTTTAAATTCGCCCGGTCAATGGTAACCCAGAGCTTTTCCGTTCCCCAGATATCTACAAAAGCATCGTATATCCGTGGCTCAGACCGGTTATCCCAAAGCAGCTGATGGTTGTAGACTTCGACCATTCCGGTGCCCGCCAGTTCCTTCATTTGCATTTCGGCCCGGGGAGGGGTATGCCAGGTAGACGGGTCATTCGGATCTTTCTCCTCGAATTCCCAGAGAAAGGCAGCGGTTTTTTCCGCCTGCGCTTTGGAAATCGCCTGTTTTACGATTACATAGCCTTCCCGAACCCAATGGTCCCAGTCCGATTCGCTAAGGACCCGAAGCTGTTTATGGACGGACCGGTCATTTAACTTCTTCGTGCTGGAGGTCGCAGTAGAGGGATTTCCCGGAATCTCTCCGTGGGCCTTGTTGCCCATCTCTATTTTTTTTGAATACTTCATGCCTGCAAAAATTAACCTTTCATAAGGTAATGAATTCCAGCCACTTTAAATGTGGTTTATATCCCTGACAGGATTGGGTTTGCCTGGTAAAATCCATGAACCACCTCCCTTTTCACTCGCAGAGCAGGACCCATTTTCAGCAGTGAGGAGTGGAAATTTGACTACTTTTGGGCAAAACACCTGAGGATGAAGGAACGTCCGAAATATGCCGTCCTGGGAGGCGGAAGCTGGGGAACCGCCCTGGTGAAGATGCTGTGTGAAAACCTGGATGAGGTGCATTGGTATATGCGAAATACCGAATCGCTGGATTTTATCCGGGAGCATGCCCACAATCCCAATTACCTGAGTTCCGTTACCTTCAACCTATCCCAGCTCAGGCTAACGGATCAGATTGACCAGGCCGTCTCAGAGGCCGATATCCTGATCTTTGCCATTCCTTCCGCCTTTTTGGAAAAGGAGCTTTCCAAACTCACCGTTTCGCTGGAGGGAAAGATCGTTTTTTCAGCGATCAAGGGTATTGTCCCGGAAAGCGGCAAGATCGTCGGAGAGCATTTCCTGGAACATTACGGTATCCCGCTCGAGAATATTGGGGTGATTACCGGACCCTGCCACGCAGAGGAAGTAGCCCTGGAAAGACTGTCCTACCTGACCATTGCCTGTGTCGACAAAGAGAAGGCGAAAAGGGTGGCCACTGCCCTAAGCAGTTCTTATATCAAGACCAAAGTCAGCAATGATATTATTGGGACAGAATACGCCGCCATGCTCAAGAACATCTATGCCATTGCTGCCGGGATCGCACATGGTCTGGGATACGGGGACAATTTCCAATCCGTGCTGATGAGCAATGCCATACGGGAGATGAAGCGCTATACAAAGCGCCTGTACAACATCGACCGCAATATCAACCACTCCGCATATCTTGGGGACCTCCTGGTTACCGGGTATTCGACCTTCAGCCGGAACCGAATGTTCGGCAATATGATCGGCAAGGGCTACACCGTTAAGAGTGCGATGATGGAGATGAACATGGTAGCGGAAGGGTACTATGCCGTGGAAAGCGCATTCAGGATCAAGGAAGCCTTTGAAAAAAAGGTGAAAACACCCATCATTGATGCGGTCTATCAGGTCCTCTACAAGGACAGGAACCCCAAAAAAATCTTTGCGAGGCTCGCTGACCAGATCAATTGACCCGCTCCGGTTGCCAAAACATCAGGCCATCTCGAGGGTAAATGAGCTGTGTCGTTCCAGCTGGGCATGTAGTTCCTTTTTCCAGGAGGCGAGGGTTTTGTCATCAACGCCCAGCTGCTCTGCGCATTCGGCAATAACCTGATCCATGTATTTCCGGATGGACCCAATATCAAAATACAGGCGTCCTGTGCGCCGGATCAGGAAATCCATGGGGTTCTGTATCATCTCAAAGTTCAGCCCGAACAGGAGTTCTGCCTTCATCAGCCTCCAATGCGCATCCGCATCCTTCAAAGCCCGGTAGCTTTCGATTATCTGTTCTGCTTGTTTGCCGTAAGTGGTGACCAGGTACCAGGCGTCGTAAGCTTCAAACCCATCGGCTTCAAGGATCTCTGTTACCTGCTTTATGTATTTTTTCACCTCTTTGAACTTCTTGAAATCGGTGCCACAAAGGGGAATCCTGTCGGTTGAACACTCAGGGAGTTCCCTGTTTTCCTCTTCCTCCATTCGTTTGCCGATCCGGTTTACCACCCGTTCAGCCATTTTCCGATATCCGGTAAGCTTTCCGCCTGCGATGCTGATCAGGCCTGAATCCGAGGTGAAGATCTCGTCTTTGCGGGAGAGCTCCGAAGCAGACTTGCCCTCCTCGTGTATCAGGGGTCGGAGGCCTGCCCATGAAGATTCGATATCCGACATTTCCAGCTCTATAGAGGGGAACATGTTGTTTACCGCAGAGATCAGGTAAATGGCATCGGCCAGGTCAGTACGAACATCATCCTTGTCAGAATTATAGTTCGTGTCGGTGGTCCCCACATAGGTGACTTTCCCCCTCGGGATGGCGAAAATCATCCGGCCGTCTGGCACATCAAAATAAACCGATTGCTGTACCGGAAGTTTTTCCCGGGGGAAGACCAGGTGTACCCCCTTGGTCAGGTGCAGCCGCTTTCCCTTCTTGCTCCGATTAACGCTTCTCAACTCATCTACCCACGGTCCGGCAGCGCTTATCACATATCTTGATTTTACCTCCTGCGATCCACCACCTATCAGGTCTGTGAATTGGACCCCGCAAACCCTGCCGTCGGAATCGTAGCGAAACTCCGTCACTTCGGCATAGTTCAGAGCCTGTGCGCCATACTGCAGGCTGGTCTTGAGATTTTCGATGGTCAGGCGCGCATCATCCGTGCGGTATTCGGCATAGTAGCCGGCCCCTTTCAATATTTTCTTGGGCAGCAGGGGTTCCAGTTTGAGGGCTTCCTTCTTTTCCAGCATTCTTCGTTTGTCATCCCCTCCCACCTGTGCCAGGATATCGTAGACCTTTAGGCCAATGGAAGTCAGCCATTTGCCATAGGACCCCCCTTCAATGAGGGGCAGCAACATTTTTTCCGGCAATACCAGGTGCGGGGCCAGTTTATGAACGATTGCCCGTTCAGAGCCCACTTCGGCCACCAGCCAAAAATCAAATTGCTTTAGGTAGCGAAGCCCGCCGTGGATAAGCTTAGTGGATTTGCTGCTGGTTCCCGAGGCGAAGTCCCCTTTCTCGAGCAAAGCAACCTTCAGCCCTCTGGAGGAGGCGTCCAGGGCAATCCCGGCACCGGTGATCCCGCCGCCAATGACTACCAGATCAAAGGTTTCATTTGTCAATGCAAGGAGGTCTTCCGACCGGGTCAGGGCCGTAAATCGGATGGGTTTCTTCATGGCAATGCAGTGTTTTTTCAAAAATAAGCCTTAGCAGGACCACGGTCAAATCCAGGTCGTTACGAAAATATGATCAATACAGGTACTCTTTAAGGCTCGCCGGAGGGGTTTCTCTGAAAGGCGTATTCCCGATCTACCCTGCAGACGCGTATTTGGTACCATTCGTACCAGGTTCTCCGCCCTTCCTCCTGAGCCAGCTGATGTTCAGCATGGGATTTCCAGGCTTCAATGCTCGCCAGGGAATCCCAGTAACTTATAGTGATCCCAAGGATGTCACGGGCGTGTTCCATCCCGAGAAATCCGGGCTGTTGCCTGGCGAGTTCGTTCATTTTATCGGCCATAGCTGCATAAGCCGCCTCATCCGAAGGGGTTCGCAAAGAAGTAAATATGACGGCGTAGTAGGGTTTTTGAGCTTTCACGACAGGTACTCCTTTTGCATAAAGTACATTACGATCGCTTCCTTCATCAGCACGGCCTGTTCTCCCGCTTTTAGGGGGGGAAGGGATTCGACCAACCGGTAGTGGGGCCATCCGTCAGGATCGAAATGATCAAATTCATAATACCCAAAAGGCTCCAGCAACCTGCAGATGGCAATATGCATCAGGTTGATCTTTTCATCTTTCTTAAACCTGCGGTGGAACCGTCCGAATTCCTGAACCCCTACCAAATAGATGATGGCGTCAAGGTCCATCGGTGCTCCCTCCGCAAACTGCGTGGAAAGCTTTTGTGTGAGTAGTTCCCACTGTTCTTTGAGCTGGGGATCACGCGTCATGGTTTCTAATCTTTTGTTCGCGTTAGGAAGGGTTCAAAGGTACAAATCAATGCGCTATATTTGTTGAAAATGGTCTATGGGTATTCTGGATATTGTCCTGGGAGTGCTTTTGGGGTATGGACTCTTCATGGGGCTTCGCAACGGTTTCCTGGTTGAAATTGCCTCTGTGATCGCCCTGATCGTCGGTATTTACGGAGCAATTCATTTTTCCTATCTGTTGGGGGATTACCTTAGTGCACGCCTGGATTGGGAGGCCTCATACATCAAGGTTATAGCCTTTGTACTGACTTTCATTGCCCTGGTCTTCGCGGTAAACCTCCTCGGTAAATTCCTGACGCGCATAGCGGACTTTGCCATGCTGGGACTGCTGAACCGGCTCGCAGGGGGTATCTTTGGTCTGGTTAAGGTTGCCGTGATCCTAGGCGCACTTCTCGTGTATCTGGAAAGGGCCAATATGCCGCTGCACCTGATCGATCCCGAAAGCTTCGAAAATTCAATCCTGTACGGCCCCGTAAAAGAGACAGGGGCTTTTGTTTTCTCCACGGTACTGGAGCCTGAATTTCTTGAGGAATACTTACCTTAAAAGTAGTCCTTTACTTACTTTAATTCCTTGATATTTAAAAGGTTACTAAGCATGGTAAATGCAGATAATCTGATTTATTGACCGGTCTTCGAACAGATTGAACCTTTGATCGAAAAATCAGGAATCTGATCCGAATCGTGTAATTGAAATCCTTAATATTATAGTCCGGCTTGGAAGAGCTGGCAGAGAGAACACCCCCATTCTTACCTTCTTAGGCTGCTGCCAAAGAGAACACAATATGAAAATGAAATTGCAGCGCGCCTTTGTGGCATTGTCACTGGTTATTGGCATGGCTTGCTCCAAAGATTCAGGCATCTCGGAGCCCATCCCGGAAGCCCGGAATGTAACGGCCGTGGAAATTCAACTCCTGGAGCTTGTAAATGACCACCGCAAATCCCTCGGGCAACCACCCTTATCCTTTAGTCAGGTGGCCTACTCTTATGCCAGCGATCACACGGATTACATGATTGCCAAAGGTTCGATCAACCACGACAATTTCAACATCAGGGCATCAGGAATTGCCTCTGAAGTCAACGCCCGGGCGGTCTCAGAAAATGTGGCCAAGGACTATGAATCGGCCCAAAAGGCCCTACAGGGTTGGCTGGCAAGTGAATCCCACCGGAATACCATGGAAGGGGAATTTTCACATACCGCGATCAGTGTCAAGGAAAACGCCGAAGGCACGCTTTTCTATACCCAACTTTTCTACCTGGAATAAGGCCCAAGGGGTTTTTGGAAGAAGCGCCGCTGATCCCTGGCGAGGCATTTTATGTATCTTTATCGGACGATAAAGAATGTTTGCATCATGGAAATACGCCCGCCTTTCAACCTTCAGAAATGGATCGAGGCCCACAGGGACGAATTAAAGCCCCCGGTAGGCAACCGCAACCTCTACAAAGAGGCCGGAGATTATATCGTAATGATCGTCGCCGGCCCGAACGCCCGGAAGGATTACCACTATAATGAAACCGAAGAACTATTCTATCAGCTCGAAGGGACCATTGAGGTCCACATACAGGAATCCGGCGTAAAAAAAACATTCACCCTCGGGCCCGGGGATATGTATCTTCACCCGGCAAAAACCCCCCACTCCCCTGTTCGCTATGCAGGTTCCATAGGCCTTGTCGTAGAACGCCGAAGGGAGCATCTGAACCTTAAAGACGGGTTGTTATGGTACTGCGATCAATGCAACCACAAACTACACGAGGTCTACTTCACCCTGAACGATATCGAGAAGGACTTCCTACCCCATTTTGAACACTTTTACAATTCCGAGGATTTACGGACTTGTGATAACTGTGGAACCATTATGGAAACAGACGAGCGATTCACTGTAAACTCGGATGCCTAGGAGAAAGTGTTTTCTCTATTCATAAAATTTTAGCGGGATCTTCACACAGGAAGCACTATAACAGCTTACCCCGGGCAGGGCTCATACGCACTCTCAACCAGCTCCGGAAATGTCCCTTTAAAAGTTCCTTCCTGCCGTGGCAGGCCCGATAGAATTCGTACTTTTACAGTTGTAAAATTTTGTACATCTAAATTATCAGACAATGGCGGAAGTAGCACTTGATTTCGGAATTGAAGAGGCGTTAGAAGCCCTGGGCGTAAAGGAGTTAAATCCCGGATCCTCTACCGGGAATTCCTGGTTCGGCGAAGGTGAAATCCTGGAATCGAAATCCCCTGTGGACGGGTCACTTATTGGCAGGGTACGCGCAACTACCGGGGAGGATTATGAAAAGATCATTCAGACGGCTTCAGAGGCCTTCAAAATTTGGAGGTCTGTGCCTGCACCCAAGCGGGGCGAAGTGGTCCGGCAATTTGGAGACCGGTTAAGGGAGCTTAAAGAACCCCTGGGGAAACTGGTTTCCTATGAGATGGGAAAATCCTATCAGGAAGGTTTGGGAGAAGTACAGGAAATGATCGATATATGCGACTTTGCCGTGGGGCTTTCCCGCCAACTGCACGGCCTGACCATGCATTCAGAGCGGCCCCTGCACAGAATGTACGAACAATATCATCCCCTCGGGATTGTTGGGATCATTTCAGCCTTTAACTTCCCGGTAGCTGTCTGGAGCTGGAATACAGCCCTTGCCTGGGTGTGCGGGGATGTCTGCGTTTGGAAACCTTCTGAAAAAGCGCCTCTATGCGGAATTGCCTGCCAGAACATCGCAGCCGAAGTCTTTCGTGCCAATGACATGCCTGAAGGGATTTCCTGCCTGGTCAATGGGGATTACCGGGTGGGAGAAATGATGACCCACGACCCCAGGGTGCCGCTGGTCTCTGCCACGGGTTCTATCCGTATGGGCAAGATCGTCGCTCAGGCCGTAGGAGCACGTCTGGGGAAATCCCTGCTTGAACTCGGAGGCAATAACGCCATCATCGTAACTCCGGATGCAGATATTAAAATGACGATTATCGGTGCGGTTTTCGGAGCTGTGGGTACCTGTGGCCAACGCTGTACCTCCACCCGAAGACTGATCATTCACGAATCCATATACGACAAGGTCAAGGAAGCCCTTGTGCGTGCGTACGGACAATTGCGCATCGGGAATCCCCTGGATGAGAACAACCATGTTGGGCCGCTGATCGATACGGATGCCGTTGCCCTGTACCAGAAGGCCCTTGACAAAGTAGTGAAAGAAGGCGGAAAGCTGCTCGTAGAAGGCGGGGTCCTGGAAGGGGCCGGGTATGAAAGTGGGTGCTATGTGAAGCCTGCCATTGCCGAGGCGGAGAATCACTTTGAAATCGTTCAACATGAAACCTTTGCACCCATCCTCTATCTCCTCAAGTACGAAGGTGGGGTCGAAAATGCCATTGCCCTTCAAAATGGAGTGCGCCAGGGACTATCGTCTGCGATCATGACCAACAATCTGAGGGAAGCTGAGGCATTCCTGTCAGCAGCTGGCAGCGATTGCGGGATTGCCAACGTAAACATCGGTACTTCGGGGGCCGAGATTGGTGGAGCTTTTGGGGGCGAGAAGGAAACAGGTGGTGGACGTGAATCCGGATCCGACGCCTGGAAAATATATATGCGCCGTCAAACCAATACCATCAATTACAGTACAGAACTGCCCCTGGCTCAAGGTATCAAGTTCGATCTGTAGGTCATTCCATACAGATCAGCACTACGTCAATGGGTTGACAAACAAAAATCCGCCTTAGCAGCTTAGCAGACTCTAGGCGGATTTTTAAACTAACCAAACTAATCCAAAATAAAACCCACTCATTATAAAGCCCGGGAATTGAGAAAATGTTCCCTGGAAATGGGCCTTCTTGAGGTTTTGGCGAATATGCCTATTCAATCCTAATATTTCAGCTGTTTTTGTATAAGCGGTATGCATCTTTGTATGATTGGCTAATTTGCCTTTCACAGATCGTTAAATCCTGTATGCATACAGCTTATACAGAAGGCATTTTAGATCGATATCTCACTTTGCTCGGTTAAGGTATTCTCCCACCAAAAGGGTATTTCGAGATGACGGGCGCGTTTTTCAGTTTCGGCCCCGTTCTCCCGGATAGTATTCAAATACAGGTTGACTCTGCCAGATCTCTTTTGTAGTGATCTCCATGGCTGAGAGAGCTCCCTGAAAGCCCGCCCCCGTATCCATATTCCAAATATTGGCCGCCCTGTGGGGCTCTGAGTATCCCAGTTTGGTGACCGGGGTATGCCCAAGGTATATTTCACGGTATTGCCGCAATCGGGAAGGATAACGGGGGTCATCAGGTTCCAATCCGGGATCCACGGCAAGTGCGGTCTCCCAAAGCGTTCGGTCCCAGTAGAAGTTCTGTGAAAAATATTCGTGCGTCACGCCCTTCAAGTTGGTGAACCCGGCATGCAGAAACAACCGATTGGCCTCATCCAAATAGTAATTTTCAAGGGATTCGAAAAAATGGATATGCTCATTTTGGGTATGTCTTTCAACCCCTTTATAGGATTCGCGCGTGGCCTGCCCTCCAGACTGCAGCCAAAGCGGGTGAGCGGTTCCCTCGGTGAGCCACTGAGAACACAGCGCATCGTGATTGCCCCTTAGCAGCCGGCAGGGGATCCTGTTTTTCAAGGCTATCAAATAGTCTACCGTTTCGGCGGCCTGGCTCCAGCCGTCGACATAGTCTCCCAAAAAGATCAGCAGGTCTTCCTGTCCAGGATTTATCGAAGCCAATAACGCTTCCAGAGCGCGCAGGCCCCCGTGAATGTCACCTATCACAAATGTTCTCATATGCAAGCTCAATACCTTCCCCCAGGAGGAATCCAAAACCCAATCAACAGCCCCGGAGGCAATATTATTGCGAAATTACAATGACGTGCCGAGCATAGAAAAATGAAACGAGAATAATCCGGGAAATTTTGGGTATAAAGGGGTTTTCTGATTACTTTTCACTACGATTGAAGCCAGGATTGTTCTCCAGAGAGGTTCCGCTTGCATAACCAACAAGGCAGGTGAGGGCCACGGGAAATTACCAGTAGTCAAAGGCCATTGTGTGCCGGTTTCAATTAGGGTGTCACGAAAAGCAAGCGGGCCTGGGTGAGCGGACCATAATTTGGATCCCGGTTTAGTAAGAATAGGAAATGAGTAGAAAAGTCTTCTGTATTGGGGAATTGCTAATTGATTTTGTAGCCGAAAATCAGGGAAGTGACTTGCGGAAAGCAACGGTATTTACCAAAAAGGCCGGAGGTGCCCCAGCCAATGTTGCCTGTGCCATCGCCAGGCTCGGGGGAAACAGTGGCTTTATAGGCTGTATTGGGGAGGATCCCTTTGGAGAATTCCTGCACAATGTGCTTCTGGAAAACGAGGTGGACACCAGCCATATTCAGCGATCTGAAACCTTTACTACCCTGGCTTTCGTTTCTATAGCCGAAGACGGGGAGCGGGATTTCGTATTCAGCCGGGGAGCAGATCAGGAACTGAAATACCTGCCGAAGATCAAATCCGACTTCAAGGGGAATATGATCCATCTCGGAGCAGCAACCGCCTTGCTGGGAGGCCCTTTGGAATCGGCTTATGCGCATTATTTCTTCGATGGACTGACCGAACGTGCCTTTATAAGCTTTGACCCCAATTTCAGGCAGGATCTTTGGAAAAAGCGGGAAAAGGATTTTGTTCGAAAATGCCTTCCTTTTATTGAAAAAGCCCAGCTGAGCAAATTCTCCCTGGAGGAAGCGAGGCTTTTGAGCGGAGAGGAAGACCTGCAAAAAGCCTGTGAAAAACTCCATAGCATAGGCACAGAGGCCATCGTGATAACCCTCGGGAAAGAGGGCACCTTGCTGAGCACGGTTTCCGGACATGGTGTAATCCCAAGCATCCCTGTTTCGGCCGTAGACACTACAGGTGCAGGGGATGCCTTTATCGGATGCCTGTTGTTCCTGCTATCGCGCCTGGAGGATCCCTCCGAGGTGACGGATAACTATGAGGTCCTGGCCGGGATGGTTAGGACCGCCAATGCAGCCGGGGCGCTTACCACCACGCAGTTTGGCGCTATCCCTTCCCTTCCCAACCAGGAACAATTAAAGGCTGTCCTTCAATGAACCAGGCCTCGATACACCGGTCCCTGGCAAAAAGCCTGCAAAAGAACCCATCTCCGAAGCAACTGCTCCAGGGCTTTGAAAGGCGGCTTGCAGCCAACTACACCCTGCTGCAGGACCTGTTCTTTTCACTCTATCCTGAAGAAAAGCATCCCGAGACTTACGACCGGCTTACCGGACTCCTACGCTCCCTGTTCAGGGAGCGCTCCCTTGAACTTCAACTGCAGGACCTCAGGCGCCTGGAAGCGGGAAACTGGTATCAATCCGAAAAGTGGGTAGGCATGCAGCTATACGTAGACCGCTTTTGCAAGGACCTTCGTACCCTGGAGTCAAAAGTCACCTATTTTGAGCGCCTCGGGGTGAATTTTCTGCACCTTATGCCGATTACCACAAGGCCGCAGGGGGCTAATGACGGAGGCTATGCCGTGAACAGTTATACCGAGATAGACCCGAGGTATGGAAGCGAAGAGGACCTTATCAGACTAACCGAGAAATTCAGGGCGCACGGAATATGCCTGATGCTGGATTTTGTGGTCAACCACACTTCGGAGGAATTTCCCTGGGCCTTGCGAGCAAAGGAAGGAGACCCATACTATCAGTCCTTTTATTACACCTATCCCGATCGCCACATCCCAGACCTCTTTGAGGAAAGCCTGCCCGAGGTTTTCCCCGAGACCGCACCCGGAAATTTTACCTACATCCCCGAAATGTCCCGATGGGTGATGACCGTATTCAACCAGTACCAGTGGGACCTGAATTACACCAATCCAGAGGTGTTCCTCTCCATGCTGGAAAACCTGGTACACCTCTCGAACAAGGGGGTGGATGTCATCCGCTTCGATGCCCTGGCCTTCCTGTGGAAAAAGATCGGGACAAGTTCTCAGAACCTTCCCGAAGCCCACCGGCTGATCGCCCTCTTCCGGTTATGCCTTCAGGTAGTAGCCCCGGGTGTTATCATCCTTGCCGAGGCCATTGTGGCACCCCGGGAGATCATTCGCTATTTCGGAGAAGGCATCCTGGAGGGCAACGAATGCGAAATTGCCTACCACGCGACATTTATGGCCTGCCTTTGGAATTCCATAGGTACCAAAAAGACACGGTTGCTCAACAAGAGCCTGCTGGAAATGCCTCCCAAACCCAAAGACTGTACCTGGATCAACTATATCCGATGCCACGATGATATAGGCCTTGGGTTTGACAACGATCATATTGCAGCACTGGGATGGGATCCTCAGGCTCACAGGCGCTTCCTGGTGGATTATTTTTGCCAGCGGCTGGAATGGTCCCCGGCAAAAGGGGTGGTATTTATGCACAACCCTTTAACAGGCGATGGCCGGATTACCGGGAGCACGGCCTCCCTGCTGGGACTGGAAAAGGCCATGGAAGAGGGAGACGAAACCGGAATACAGGGCAGCATCGAGAGGATCTTAATGCTCTATGGCATTATCCTGGCTTCTCCGGGCATCCCCCTGATCTATGCCGGAGATGAACTGGGCATGTTGAATGATTACTCCTACCTGCAAGAACCCCACAAGGTCGATGACAGCAGGTGGATTAACCGTCCGGTGCACGACTGGGGTGCCGTCGCTAAACTTGCAGACCCTGCCACCATAGCGTCCCGGGTCTTCAGGGGCCTGTCACATTTGATTGACCTGAGAAAGCAACACCCGGTGCTGGCGGATCAGGACAATTTTGTGGTCCACCACTCCGGGAATGAACATCTTTTTGTTTTTGAGCGCGGCCCGGGAACAGCAGCGGGAATCCTGGTAATGGCGAACTTTGACCAGCGCCCTCAAGTGATCAATACCACCTGGCTGCTAAAGATGGGCTATGTCCAAGATGGGAAATACCACAATCTGATCGACCGTAAAACCAGGCAGGTGCGAAGCGGGCTTCTCGAAGTCATGCCGTACGAAATCCTGTGGCTCGGGAAAGCTTAGCTGTAACGCACCTTTCGGAGGATACGAAGGCCTTCCTTCAGGGACTGGTAAGCCATTTTGTCCTGTTGTTTCAACCAGGGGCGGGATTCCTGCATGAGTTCCTGGGCATCGTCAAACCCATTGAGATAACAGATGAGCAGAGAGGCAGGCATGCGCCTGAGGTCCTGGGTTTCATTCGGCCTTAAGGCAATACCCTGCTGAAGCTTTTTGAGCAGGGCCTTGTTCGCGTTCAGCACATGGTGCAGGGTTTTGCGATCGTATTGAGGAGGGTCAAAAATGAGCTCCCCTGTTATCTGGTAGGTACCGTTCTCGGCAAACTGGATGGAAATTTCTTCCAGCGGATAATATCGTTTTTGGGCTCCCAATCCAAGGTAGACATATTCCGTGATGTTGAATGAATCCCCGTCATAGGCAATGCTGATCTCGTCCAGGGCCGAGTAGAACAACTTGACCTGTTCATTGATAAGTTCGATATCGACCCGGGAGAAGTAAACCTGGTCCTTTACCTTCTTGGTGTTTCCCGCCCAGCACACCACGAACTGTTCCTTAAAAACCTTGTAATGGTTGCTGAGGTCCCTGTGGCGGTTATTGATAAAATCGATCACCCCGTCCAGGGTAAGCTCGATATTGTTCCGCGCATGGCGTTCGATTTCGGAGACGGTCTGTGAGTTAATATCCTTCAGGACGATCCCAAAATTTTTCGGCATGCTGATACTGCCTTCACGAAAAAATACAGCACCTCCGTAATACTTCCAGATATTTCGCCTGAGGGCACAAACCTTTCCAGAGGAGGAAATGGTGACCAAACCCACCACCTTGCCTTCGGGCAAATGGGGAAACAGCACATTTTCATAAGAAATCACCGGAGGATTTTCCAGATAGGCATTGACCAGGTTCTGGATCTTGCTGTCGTCAAAAAAATCCACGCCCCGTATTTCGTTATCCTCGTCTTCCACCCCGACCACGATATACGATCTGTTGCTTGGATTGCTGTTGGCCAGGGCACATACATGCTTGAGGAACTTGGCCTTTCCCTCTTTCCTGCCGATATCTATAAAACGCTTCTTGTCGTAAAAACTGTTCTCGTCGTTGTGCGCCAGCAGGTTCTTGATCAGTAGGCGTTTATTGATCATGTCGATTTGCGCACTATGGTACTGCTGGCCTGGTCCGTGGGCATGACAACCAGGTCTGCAATATTTACATGGCCCGGGCGGCTGATCACAAAATGGATGATCTCGGCGATATCCCCGGGGGTCAACGGCTGATAGCCCTGATATACTTTTTCTGCCCGTTCGCTGTCTCCTTTGAAACGAACTTCGCTAAACTCGGTCTGCACCAGACCCGGGTTTACCGCACCAACCCGGATCCCGTGCTGATTCAGGTCAATACGTAGGGCCTGATTGATGGCATCTACGGCATGCTTGCTGGCACAATAGACATTGCCTTTTGGATATACTTCCTTTCCCGCCGTAGATCCTATATTGATGATATGGCCGTTCCCCGTCTTGAGGAGGGATGGCAGCAGGGCCTTGGTAACGTATAACAGGCCTTTTACATTGATGTCGATCATGGCATCCCAGTCGTCCAGGCTTCCCTCTTCAAAGGAATCCAGGCCGTGGGCATTTCCCGCATTGTTGATCAGGATGCTGACATCCCGGAACGGGGAGGGCAGGGATTCCACCGCCCTGGAGATCTCCTGTCGATCCCGAACGTCAAAACAAAGGGTGTGCAGCTGGGGTCCCCAACGCTCCTTCAAGGCAGCGAGCCGCTCTTCACGACGGCCACAAGCCACGATGCGGTATCCTTTTTCAGCCAGTAATTCTGTTGTCGACCGTCCGATGCCACTGCTGGCCCCGGTGATAAAAACGGTTTTCTCCATAATGCGTTTATTAAGGTACTTTATGCCCCTGGCTGGCCACCAGCAGGGTAAACCAGTCTTCCAATTCAAGATCCAGGTCAGGGGCCTGAGCGGACTCCTTCAGGCGATCTGCACTGGTGGTCCCCACAACAGGATGAATCCCGGCCGGATGTCTTAGGAGCCAGCCGAGCAACAGCTGGCTTTCACTGGCGTCATATTTCTCACAAAGGGGTTCCAGGGCTTCGCGTATTCGGGTGGTTTGCGGATCCTGCGATTTGTAATAACTGCCCAGGGGACTCCAGGCCATGGCAGACCGCCTGCCAATGATGCAGTCGTCCAGTGTCCCGTCCCACAGGGGTGTTTTGGCCGTAAGGGAACACTCGAACTGGTGGGCTTCCACAGGCACAGCAGTTTCTATCAGGCGAATTTGGGAAGGAGTGAAGTTGGAAACCCCAAAAGAACGGACCTTCCCTGAGTCCTTCAACGTTCTAAAGGCTGCACCTACCTCTTCCGGATCCATCAACGGGCTTGGCCTGTGAAGCAAAAGCAGATCGAGGTATTCCGTCCCCAGGAGCTGTAGGGAATTCGTAGCGGAGTGAACAATATAGTCTGCCCCGTATTCGTAGTGCTTGATACGGTTTGGCCTTGCAGGGCTGTCGTATTGTATCCCGCACTTGCTGATCAGTTGTATGGAATCCCGGGGAATCCCGCTGGAAGCAAAGGCTTTCCCAAACTCCCCCTCGGTGGTGTACCCCCCGTAAATATCCGCGTGATCAAAGGTGGTAATTCCAAACTCAAGGCACTGATTCATAAGGCGAGCCATTTCAGCCGTGGAGTACTTGCGCCCCCATTGCCCCCACGTCATGGTTCCGGCAATAATTCTCGAGTACTTTTCAAGGTTTTTCATACCCTGTGAATGTAAAAATAAAATCCCTTAAAAGCATCATAAAACTGGGGGTTTTGAGCTATTTTTAACCAATCATTAACAGGCAATTGCTAAATAAATTTTCAATTTGCGAGTTGCGAAAAGCTTGTGTATTGACAAACCATTACTAATCCCTTTTTATGGAAGAAACCAAGACGGTTGACATAAGTGCCGTAAACGAAAAAATTGCCCAGGAGAGCGCTTTTATCGATTTGCTGATTCAGGAAATGGACAAAGCCATAGTGGGCCAGCGGCATATGATTGAACGACTGCTCATAGGGCTATTGGGTCGAGGTCATATTCTCCTGGAGGGTGTTCCCGGCCTGGCGAAAACCCTGGCTATAAACTCCCTGGCCAAGGCAGTCAAAGGTAGTTTTTCCCGAATCCAGTTCACCCCGGACCTGCTTCCCGCAGACGTTATAGGAACGCTGATTTACAACATAAAAGAAAACGACTTTTCCATTAAGAAAGGACCCATTTTTGCCAATTTTGTCCTGGCAGACGAAATCAACCGGGCCCCGGCCAAAGTGCAGTCTGCCCTGCTCGAGGCAATGCAGGAACGGCAGGTTACCATAGGGGATGAGACCTTTGTTCTGGACAAACCCTTTCTGGTTATGGCCACCCAAAATCCAGTGGAGCAGGAAGGAACCTATCCCCTGCCCGAAGCCCAGGTGGACCGTTTTATGCTCAAGGCCGTGATCGACTACCCAAAAATGACGGAGGAACAACAGATCGTCCGGCAAAACCTCAAAGGAGATTTCACTGACATCCGGCCCGTTGTAACTACCAAACAAATCCTCAGAGGTCAGGAAGTAGCCCGGGAAGTCTACATGGACGAAAAGATCGAAAAGTACATCCTGGATATCGTATTTGCAACACGGTATCCCGAGAAATACAACCTGTCGGGATTGAAGCCCTTGATAAGTTTCGGAGCTTCTCCAAGGGGCAGCATCAACATGGCCAATGCTGCGAAGTGTTATGCCTTTATCAGGCGAAGGGGCTACGTAATCCCCGAAGACGTAAGGGCCGTTGTGCACGATGTGCTTCGCCACAGGATCGGAATCACCTATGAGGCGGAAGCCGAAAACGTTACTTCAGAGGAAATTATCAACCGCATCGTCAACGAGATCGAGGTGCCATAGGGTTCTTCCCGGGTCACTGATCAGCTTAATCCTGCCCGGCAGGAAGCTTACGCCCGTGAACTGTCATGGATACTAAAGAGCTATTAAAGAAAGTCCGGAAGATCGAGATCAAGACGCGCCGTCTGTCCGATCACATCTTCGGAGGGGAGTACCACTCCACCTTCAAGGGGCGGGGTATGACCTTCAGCGAAGTCAGAAAGTATCAGTTCGGGGATGATGTCAGAAGTATTGACTGGAATGTGACCGCCCGCTACAACGAACCCTTTGTAAAGGTTTTTGAAGAAGAGCGGGAGCTTACCATGATGTTGATGGTGGATGTGAGCGGATCAGAGTTTTTCGGGACCGTTGATCGCTTCAAAAGGGTAGTCCTTACGGAAATCTCAGCTACCCTGGCATTTTCTGCCCTGCAGAACAATGACAAGGTAGGACTCATTTTATTCTCCGGCGAAGTGGAGCTGTTTATCCCACCAAAGAAGGGAAAAAGCCATGTGCTTCGGATTATTCGCGAGTTACTGGAATTTGAGCCCAAAAGCCACCATACCGATATCTCAGGGGCACTGAAGTTCCTCTCCAACGTCCTGAAGAAAAAGTCTATAGTCTTTGTCCTGTCCGATTTCATGGCAGATTCATATGATCACAATCTTCGGATCACAGGAAAGAAACACGATCTGACCGGCATCCGCGTATACGACCCTATGGAGACCAGCCTTCCAAACCTCGGCGTGGTCCCCATGCAGGATGCCGAGACAGGAGAAGTACAGTGGATCAATACCCAGTCCGCAAAAGTGAGGGAAACCTACGCGCATTTCTACAATGAACGCGTGGATTATTTCAGGGACACTTTTGCGCGGGCCGGATGCGGATCACTGGATTGCCGTGTGGATGAAAGCTATGTGAAGAAACTGTTGGGATATTTTAAACGCAGGGCCTGATGATTCAGTGGAAAATTGATCATATCGCCAAACGGGAAGGTGCCAAAATCGCCTGCCTCCTGATATGCCTGATGCTGCTGCCCCTGACCGGATCTTCGCAAAGTACCCCAAAGATCGAATCCAAGGTGGATACGGCTTCCATTCGAATCGGAGAGCAAGTCCAATGGACCGTTTCCGTTGAGGTGGACACCACTTCCCAGGTCATCTTTCCGGAAGGACAGACCTTTTCCCCCCTGGAAACTGTTGAAGCCCTGAAAACCGATACCACCCGCAAGGACAGCCGTTTTCTGCTGCAAAAATCATATGCCCTCACCCAGTTTGATTCCGGGGCCTACCTGCTTCCTTCCCAAAGGATCGAAATCGACGGCCGGGGCTACTTCACCGACTCCCTGTTTGTTTCCGTGGCCAACGTGCCTGTCGATACGGTCAACCAGAAAATGTACGACATCAAGCCACTTATGGGCGTTGACGCAGACCGTTTCGGCTGGCTCAAATGGGTAGGACTGGCTTTACTCCTTGCACTGATCGCAGGAGGCGCGGTTTACTGGTTCGTTTTCCGGAAAAAACCCCTGTCGGAATCGGAACAGGAAGCGCTGTTGCCCCCCTACGAAAGGGCACTGAAAGAGCTGAAGCGACTGGAGCAATCCCGATATCTTATTCAGGACGAGTTCAAGCAATATTACACAGAATTGACGGAGATCGTGCGGTCCTATCTGGAAGAAGAAGTGCACATCAGCGCCCTGGAGAGCACTACCTCCCAGCTCCTGAATAAACTGGAATTGCTAAGGGATTCCGGGAAACTGGATATTCAGGAAGAAACCCTGGGGCAATTCAAGAGGATCCTTGAAACGGCCGACCTGGTGAAATTCGCAAAATCCAAGCCTGAAATACGAAAAGCCGAGGAGGATCGGAGCAATGTAGAGGACATTGTCAGGAAGACCAAGGAGGCCATTCCTGAACCTACGGAAGAAGAACTGCTGCAACAGGAAGAATACCTGGCCGAGATGGCGGCACAACAAAAGAAGCGTCGCCTCCGCATCGCGGGGTATGCTGCGGCCGGGCTTGTGCTGATCTCCCTGATGGTTTCCGTGGGGTACTTCGGGGTTCGGAATGTCCGGGACTATTTGTTCGGGAACGCGAGCAAATCCTTGCTGGAAGGGGAATGGATTTCAAGCTCTTATGGATATCCTCCCGTGCTTTTGGAAACACCGGAAGTACTTTTCCGAAAAGAGGTGGAGCTGCCCCCGGAGGCCATGGCCGCCATTCAGGACCTGGACGCCTTTTCCTATGATAACCCAAAAGCGCATCTTTCTATCGCTGCGCTTTCCACACTGTTTAATAAAACAGACACCCCTCCCGATTACGAAGCTGCCGTGGATCAGGTTTTGGCCGGATTTGAAAAAAACGGAGCAAGGAACATCATTACCAAACAAGAGGAATTCACCACCGTTTCGGGTGTAAAGGGTGTCCGGGTGTTTGGACGGGGGGAATTCAGGCTTCCGGACTCGGACGAATACCTGAAAGGCAAATACACCATTCTGCTGTTTGGGGGAAATGGATTTATGCAACAGGTGATCATCTCCTGGGAAGACGGAGACGCCTACGCGGAGGAAATCGTGGAGCGGATACTCAAGACCATTGAAGTGAAAACAGTCGTATGATAGGAGAGAATATACAATTTGTCAATCCTGAATTCTTCTGGCTGCTGTTATTGTTGCCGGTAGCGCTCCTATGGTACTTCTTTAAGAGAAAAGAGCAATCCCCAATCCTGCGGATGTCCAGTCTCAGCGCCTTTAGGTCTCCCTCTCTGCTGAGCCGCCTGAGACCGATCACCTTTGTGCTCAGACTGCTGGCCCTGGCGGCGGTAATTACGGCCATGGCCCGGCCGCAGATTGAGGATATTTCCACCCGGACCAAAACGACCAAGGGAATTGACATTGTCATGGCCATCGATGTCTCGTCCAGTATGCTTGCCAGGGACCTGCGGCCCAATCGGCTGGCTGCACTTAAACAGGTGGCTTCAGAATTCATTCGCCAGAGGCCCAACGACAGGATTGGCCTGGTGGTCTATGCCGGGGAGAGCTATACAAAAACACCCATAACCAGTGATAAGGAAATCGTTTTGAGTTCCCTAAGGGACATTACCTATGGACAGCTCAATGACGGAACCGCCATAGGAATGGGCCTGGCGACTTCCGTGAACCGGCTCAAGGAAAGCAAGGCGATCAGCAAGGTGATCATCCTGTTGACCGACGGGGTGAACAACGCCGGGTTTATCGAGCCCCAAACAGCGGCAGACCTGGCGATAGAATATAACATCAGGACCTATACCATCGGCCTTGGCACGAACGGAAATGCCCTTTCACCCATCGGGTATAATGCTGATGGTTCCTTTCGCTATGGGATGAGGCAGGTAGAGATCGATGAGGCCCTGTTGGAGGAAATTGCAAAATCCACCGGCGGCCAGTATTTCAGGGCAACAGACAACGAAAAGCTCGAGGAGATCTACGAGGAGATCAATAAGCTTGAGAAAACGGAAATCGAGGAGTTCAAATACTACCGTTACGAAGAGAAATTTCGCCCCTGGGTGCTGTTGGCGGGTGGACTGCTTTTGCTGGAATGGGTTTTGAGAATTACGATATTCAGAAGTTTTATCTAAGGCAGCATGATACAGTTTGATGAAAAATTCTACTTCTACCTCATGGCGCTGATCCCGGTGCTGCTGCTTATCTATGTCGTGCACCAAATCTGGAAACGCAGAACCCAGAAAAGGTTTGCTGATCCGGCACTGCTTCGCAAGCTTGCCCCTGACAGATCCCTTTTCAAGCCCCAACTGAAGCTGATACTTTTCCTGATGGCCCTGGCATTCCTCACCCTGGGCCTTGTGAACCCCAAAATGGGAACCAAACTGGAAACCGTCAAAAGAGAAGGAGTCGATATCGTTTTTGCCGTGGATGTCTCCAAAAGCATGCTCGCCGAGGACATCGCGCCCAACAGGCTGGAAAAGGGGAAGAGAATCGTTTCGGAGATCATCAATGAACTTGCCAGCGACCGGGTGGGGATCATCGCCTATGCCGGGCAGGCCTATCCACAATTGCCCATAACGACGGACTACGGTGCAGCCAAGATGTTCCTTCAAAGCCTCAATACCGATATGCTTACTTCCCAGGGCACGGCCATAAATGAAGCGATCAAGCTGGCGTCTACGTATTTCAACGACGAAGAGCAGACCAACCGGGTATTGCTTATCATTTCCGATGGGGAGGACCATTCAGAGGGCGCTGTACTGGATGCAGTGGACCTGGCCACGGAGCAGGGGATCAAGATTTACACCATAGGCATCGGGCAGCTGAAGGGGGCTCCCATCCCAATCAAGCGAAACGGGGTCCTGGAAACCCTGAAAAAGAACTCGGAAGGAGAGGTGGTCATCACCAGGCTCAACGAGGAGGTATTGACCGAAATTGCATCGGACGGAAATGGCGCCTACATCAATGGTGAGAACACGGCCGAAGTGGTTGAGCTGATCAAGGAAACCCTGGACCAGATGGACAAGAAGGAATTCGAGGCAAAGCAGTTTGCAGAATTCAAGGACCAGTTTCAGTGGTTCCTGGGAATTGCCTTATTGCTCCTTTTCCTGGACATCTTTGTACTGGAGCGGAAAACCGCCTGGCTGAGAAGGCTCGATTTGTTCAACGAAAAAAATGCGGGTTAGATGAAAAAGATCTTCTTTCTATTGGGAATTTGTTGCCCCTTCCTGCTGGCAGGACAACAGGAACCGTCCATGCCGGATCCCGATGCCCTTCAGGAATCGAGAAATTTAACTGCTGAGGGGGATGAGGCTATGGCTTCAGATGACTTTATCCAGGCCGAGGCCACGTACCGCAGGGCCATTGCCAAAAGTGAAGCGAATCCTGCAGCCCCCTATAACCTGGGGAATGCGTACTATGAAAGCGAGAGCTACAGCGAGGCCTTTGGTCGCTTTAAGGAAGCCGGGGACCGGGCCAGCGAGAAAGCTGAAAAGCATATGGCCTACCACAACATGGGCAATGTGTACATGCAGCGAAAGGAATACGAAAGGGCTATTGAGGCCTACAAGGAAGCCCTGAGGAACAACCCCGCTGACGAGGAAACCCGTTATAACCTGGCCCTGGCCAAGGAGCTCCTTGAAAAAGATCCACAGGACCAGCAGAACGATGATCAGGACCAGGATGACCAGCAACAGCAGGATCAGAACGAACAGCAGGAACAGAACCAGGATCAGAACGAAGGAGGGCAGGACCAGCAGGAGGACCAGGATCAAAATGAACAGCAGGGCGATTCGGAGAAAGAAGACAACAAGGAAGGCGATGGCCCGGAAAAGCAGGAGCAGGAACAAAAACCCAACCCGTCTGAACAGGAGGAACAGGAGCAGCCCCCACGGCCAAACCAGCTTTCACCCCAACAGATAGAAAACCTGCTGGAGGCCATGGAGAATGAAGAGAAGAAAGTGAAAGAAAAAATAGATGCCCAGAAGGTGAAAGGGCCAAAGGTCAAAAAAGAAAAGGACTGGTAAGTGATCCCCTTATACAGACATATCGTCCTGGCATTGCTGCTTTTTAGCATTTCCTTACCCTGCTACACCCAGGAAAAGGAAGGGGTGACCTTTGAATTGAAGCTCAGCAAGGAACGCCTTGGGGTGAATGAGCGTCTGCGGGCCGACTTCGAGATGAACCGGGATGGGGACAACTTCGTACCCCCGGATTTTGAGGGTTTCCGCATCCTGATGGGACCTTCCCAGGCAATCAGTTCTTCCTGGATCAACGGGGTCCGGTCCTATTCCAAAACCTATTCATATACCCTGGCCCCACTGGCCAAAGGGGAGTTCACCATCGGACAGGCCAGCATCGTAATCGATGGGGAAACCTACAAGACCATTCCCAGGAAAGTTACGGTCACAGAAGCAGTGGACGACCCGAACGGGGCTTCTTCGGCAGATCAGATCGCAGACCAGAATTTACACCTGGTTGCCGAGGTCTCCAAGAGCAATCCCTATATGAACGAACCCATAAGCGTAGTTTACAAGCTCTATGTGAGCCCGTCCATTGTGGTGTCCAATTTCAGGCCGATGGACAATCCCAAATACAATAATTTCTGGAGCCACGACATCCCCCTGTCCAGGTACAATATCGAGGAGGGCATTTACAACGGAAAGCCCTATCGCTTTGTGGTTCTGAAGCGGGTAGTGCTGTACCCGCAAAAAAGCGGGTCCCTTGAAATCGAACCCCTCGCTCTGGATGTTTCCCTGGAGGTGCCTACGGAACGCAGGGATTTTTTTGGCGGCCGGATCTACAGCAAGACCAATAAAGTGGTCTCGGCCGGGAAGCGCACCATTCAGGTCAAACCCCTGCCGGAAAGAGGTCGCCCTGCCGATTTCAGCGGGGCTGTGGGTGATTTCAACTTTGAAGTCACCACCACCAAAGATGCGCTTAACGCCTCCGAATCCCTGCAGGCCAAAGTGACGGTGAAAGGGAATGGGAATTTGAAGCTCTTCCAACTCCCCAAACTGAGCCTGCCCAGTGCACTGGAAGTATATGAGCCTGAATTCAAGGAGAATGTGCGCACAAACCTGGGTGGAATGCAGGGAAGTGTTACCGAGCAATACACCATTGTGCCAAGCTATCAGGGCAAATACCCGATCCCTTCCATATCCTTTTCGTTTTTCAATCCCGAAACGGAAAGGTATGAGCAGATCAATTCGGAGGAGATTACCCTTAATGTCCTGGAAGGCCCCAAGCCCATCTCCGCGGAGACGCCCGCCCCAACAACCCCAAAAGCAACGGTACAGGTCAGTGATCAGTTTTATTTCATCAAGCTGAAGCCCGGGCTTTTTGTCAGGGACTGGAAGCCATTCTTCGGCTCTACCGCCCATTTTGCCTGGCTTTTCGGACCCTTGCTGATCATTCCTCTCTTTATTTTATTCCGGAGGAAGAAAGAGGCCAGGGATCGGGATGTGGAAGGGCTGCGCATGCGAAAAGCAAACCGATTGGCCCGAAAATACCTGTCAAAGGCGAAAAAAGTGCTCGGGGACAAGGACGCTTTTTATGTAGCCCTTGAAAAAGCCCTTCACAATTACCTTAAGGCAAAATTAAAAATAGAAACATCTGAATTTGCCAAGGACAAGATCCGCACGCTTCTGGCAAACAGGGAGGTGGATGGCTCCTCCATAGAGGACTTTATCAGCCTGCTGGAGAATTGTGAAATGGCCCGGTACAGCCCTTTCTCCCGGGTGCAGATGGAACAGGATTATCAAAAGGCCAGTGAGGTAATAACGACAATGGATAAAGCACTGTGATCATGACGGGCACCCTCCGAAAATTTAGTATTCTGGTCCTCTTTGTCCACGTCCTCGGGTTATACGGACAGCCGGAGTCACTCTTTGACAAGGCTTCTGAGGCCTATAACCAGGGGGCATATGATGAGGCACTTTCCTATTACCAGCAAATCCTTGATTCCGGATCCCATTCTGCAGCCCTGTATTTCAACATGGGGAATGCGCACTACAAGAAAAATGAAATCGCCCCGAGTATCTACTATTACGAGAAAGCATTGCTCCTGTCCCCCAATGATCCGGAGATTCAGAACAACCTGGTTTTTGCCAGGAATATGACCCTCGATGACATTACCCCCCTGCCCCAACCTGACCTGGAGCGTTTCTACCGCCAGCTCCTATCCTTGTTTTCCATAGATGGTTGGGCTTATACAGGGATTGGATTCGGACTGCTCTTTGTGCTGGCGTATCTCTTCTTCCTGGGCAGCAATACACCAAATAGAAAACGGATCGCGCTGATAGGCAGCCTGGTCGCGATGGCATTTGCCGTATTAAGCACGGTGTTATCACTCCTGCGTTACCAGGCCTATCAGAAGGACAATCCTGCTGTGATCTTTGCCCGGGAAATCCCTGTTCGTTCAGAACCCAACGAAAGGGCAGAGGCCATCTTCCTCCTGCATGAAGGAACCAAAGTACAGGTCCAGGATTCCATGGATACCTGGCAAAAAATTGAGCTCGCTGACGGACAGGTGGGCTGGATTCCCGAAAATGCCCTTCGTCTACTCAAGGATTTTTAGGTTTTTTTAACATAAGAACCTGGCTACTTGTTATATTTGTTCGTAAGCCAGTTGAAATGAAATCCAGATTCCTAGTCACATGCCTGTTGTGGGTGTGGATCTTTGCCATTTCTGCACCATCGATCCTGTATGTAACCACAAAGGATGCCTCCTTTATCATCTCTCTCAATACCAACGAGGAAGAACCAGGAGAAGGAGAGAAAAAAGACAGTGTGGAGGAAACCCTGATCCTGACGGAATCCTGGTATTTGCTTCCCGGTTACACCTTTCAGGACCGCAGTCTTCTGCCTGCCTATCGGCCAACGATGCAGGATCATATAGAAGATATCGTCTTGCCGCCTCCACAGGCAGGCACATCTTGCTGAATGATTGAATTCTTTTATGTATAATCCGGTGCCCGATTCAGGCACATCCAACTCTTTTTTACATGTTCAGATATCTAAAACAGGACCTGCCTGCCAGTATAGTGGTGTTCTTTGTGGCCCTCCCTTTATGTCTTGGGATAGCCCTTGCCAGCGGCGCCCCGCTCTTTTCCGGCCTTATTGCGGGGATTGTCGGGGGGATTGTAGTGGGGTCCCTTAGTGGTTCCCAGGTAGGGGTCAGCGGGCCTGCTGCAGGCCTGGCCGCCATCGTGCTGACGGCCATCGGAACCCTCGGAGGCTACCAAAATTTCCTGCTGGCCGTAGTGCTCGGGGGGGCGATCCAACTCGTATTCGGCCTTTTGAGGGCAGGGATCATCGGATATTACTTTCCTTCCTCCGTGATCAAGGGCATGCTTACGGGGATCGGGATCATCATTATTTTGAAGCAAATCCCGCATTTTTTTGGCTATGACGCAGATCCGGAAGGTGATTTCGCATTTATCCAGGTTGACGGGGAGAACACCTTTACAGAGATCCTTAGGACGTTTCAGAACATTTCCCTGGGCTCTACCCTGATTGCCCTGATCGGACTGGGCATTCTGATCCTCTGGGAACGCGTGCTTTCCAGGAAATACAAGATCTTCCAGTTGATACAGGGTCCTTTGGTGGCAGTCATCCTGGGCATCCTTTTCTTCGTGCTCACCAGGGACAGCCAACTGCTGGGCATATCCTCCGAACATCTGGTTAGTGTCCCGGTTCCTGAAGATACGGCCTCTTTCCTGGCCCAATTCAGCTTTCCCAACTTTGGGGTCATTGGCCAACCGGAGATCTGGGTAACCGCATTTACCATCGCGCTTGTGGCCAGCCTTGAAACCCTGCTCTGTGTGGAGGCCACCGATAAACTGGACCCCCATAAAAGGGTGACGCCCACAAACCGCGAGCTGCTGGCTCAGGGAACAGGCAATATGATCTCGGGGCTGATCGGCGGACTGCCCGTTACCCAGGTAATCGTTCGCAGCTCTGCCAATATCCAATCGGGTGGGCAAACAAAGATGTCAGCGATTATTCACGGATTCTTCCTGTTGATCTCTGTCATCCTCATCCCGCACTTGCTGAACATGATACCCCTGTCGGTCCTGGCGGCCGTTCTTTTCCTGGTGGGTTACAAGCTCGCCAAGCCAACCCTGTTCAAAACGATGTTTAATCTGGGGTGGAAACAGTTTGTCCCATTTATTGTGACGGTAGGAGGGATCATCTTCACGGATTTGCTCATAGGCATTGGCCTGGGGCTTGGGGTGGGTATTGTGGTAATCCTTATCAAGAGCTATCAGAACAGTCACTTCCTGCACATCGTCGACAAGAGCAACGGAAGCCATAAGATCCGGATGACCCTGGCCGAAGAAGTTACCTTTTTCAATAAAGGTGCCATCCTGAAGGAACTGGATGCGCTTCCCAAAAACACCCTTCTTGAGCTGGATGTCCGTGCCACCCGCTATCTGGACAATGATATTATCGAGATCCTTGATGATTTCACCTTCAAAGCGCGGGAACGCAATATCGATATCCTGCTGATTTCGAAGCGGGGCGAAATCAAAAACCCTGTCAGTTACAGCGATTTCTTTAAAAGACCAAAAACAGCCTGATAATAAGCAACTCATGAAAGCACTTACCAGAGAAGCACAAGCAAAGATTAGTCCTGCAGTGGCCCTGACGCTGCTTCAGGAAGGAAACGAACGTTTTGTAAAGAACAAAAAGGCAGAGAGAGACCTGCTGGAACAGGTACGGGATACGGCGACGGGCCAATACCCTTTTGCCACCATCCTGAGCTGTATCGATTCCCGGGTCTCAGCCGAATTGATCTTTGACCAGGGTGTCGGGGATATCTTCAGTGTCCGGGTAGCCGGGAACATTGTCAATGAAGACCTGTTGGGGAGCATGGAATTTGCCTGCAAGCTGGCGGGCACCCGGGTCGTCCTGGTACTGGGACATACCTCCTGCGGGGCCGTCAAAGGGGCCTGCGATGATGCTCGTCTCGGAAACCTCACCACCCTGATCAGCAAGATAAAGCCGGCTGTTCAGGCCGTTACCCAGCCCGAAGAACCTGCTGACCGGACTTCTCAAAACCTTCAATTCGTAGATGAGGTGGCCGAGACCAATGTGCGCCTGACCATGGATAATATCCGAAGGCTTAGCCCGGTGCTCAAGGTCATGGAGCAGGACGGGGAGATCATCATTGCGGGAGCCATGTACGACATCAGCTCAGGTGAAGTCCGGTTCCTGTAGTCCTGATACGGATGCCATACACCGGCGGATAGGAAGTTGCTGATCTCACCTGTGGAAGCTTCCCGAATTTGTGGTATCTTCCATGGTCTCAGATAGACGGACAACCTTCCATGAAAAACCTTTTCTCAAACCTGAGAGGTGACCTTTTCGGGGGAATCACCGCGGGAATTGTCGCATTGCCCCTGGCCCTGGCCTTTGGGGTTAGCTCAGGCCTTGGCCCGACCGCCGGCCTGTACGGGGCTATTTTCCTTAGTTTTTTTGCTGCACTCCTCGGTGGGACCCCGACCCAGATCTCAGGTCCAACCGCCCCCATGACTGCCGTCAGCATGGTGGTAATCGCTGGGATTCTCGCTGTAAATGACGGGGATGTAGAAAAAGCGCTCCCCTCTATTCTTCTGGTATTTCTGTTGGCCGGATTGATGCAAATCTCCCTGGGGATCCTGGGTTTGGGAAGGTATATCCGATACATCCCCTACCCGGTGATCTCCGGGTTTATGACCGCTATTGGACTGATCATTATCGTGACACAGATCCTGCCGGCCGTTGGGTACTACCCCAAAGAAGACCAGGAATTTGTGGAAACCTTCAAACCAGAGGCAGAAGAGCTTATCCTTGAAAACATCCTCGAAGAGGAGGCTGGGGAAGGAATCCTGGTGCTTGAGGATTTTAAGGAAACCATCGAACGGTCCGAAGAGATCACCCAATTCGAGATCCTGAAGGAAGCGCAAACCCTTGCCGGGTCCGCAGCTTCGGGGGTAGTGGGCACATTAAGGGCGCTTCCCAGGGCCTTTCTGAACATCAACTGGCTTGAACTCCTCCTCTGCCTTATTACCATTGGCATTATATATGGCTTTGCCCGTGTTACTACCGCCATTCCCAGTACCCTGATCGCCCTTTTACTGGTTTCTGGAGCAGCTTACCTGTTAAAAGTGGAGTACCGGCCGATAGAGGATATTCCCCAGGGGTTCCCCCTGCCCGAATGGAGGGTCTTTACCGAAATCAATATGAAGGCTGTAACCACGCATATCTTTACAGCCCTTACCCTGGCGCTCCTGGGGGCTATTGATTCCCTCCTGACCTCCGTCGTAGCCGACAATATGACCAAGACCAGACACAAACCAAACCGGGAATTGGTAGGTCAGGGAATCGGCAACAGTATTGCAGCCATTTTTGGGGGGCTGCCAGGAGCAGGCGCCACCATACGAACCGTGGTAAATATAAATTCCGGAGGGGCCACCCGGTTGTCCGGCATGATCTCTGGAGTACTGTTGATAAGCATCCTGCTGGTCCTTGGGCCCGTAGCTTCCCAGATCCCTGCCGCCGTACTGGCAGGGATCCTGATCACCGTTGGCATAAAGGTAATGGATTACAAGGGGCTTAAGGCGATTCCCAGTCTTCCGAAGGACATTCGCTTCGGTCCCCTACGCTTCAGTTCAGAAGTGATCATAATGCTGGTGGTCATGATGCTTTCTACCTTTTGGAATCTCGTTTATGCCGTAGGGATTGGACTTGTGATTGCATCCCTGATGTTTATGAAAAAGATAGGAGACCTGACGGCCAAACGCTCGGTAGTGCATGCCCTCAGCCGTAAAGAGGTTTGGGCGGATGAGCGGGATTTTCCAAAACAACTGGAAGAAGAGGTGTTCATCAAGCACATCAAGGGGCCGTTGTTTTTTGGTACCACAGCAGAATTTCAGCAGCTGGCAAAACAAATCCCAAAAACGGCCAGCACTGCCATACTCCGCCTGGGAAGAATGCAATACATGGACCAAACTGGCCTGTATGCCATGGAGGAGGTGTTGCAGGAACTCATTGCTCACGACATAACGGTCCTTCTGGAGGACATCCTGGAACAGCCCAGGTATTTGATGGAACGCATCGACATCATCCCCGATCTGATCCCGGAAGATCAGATCTTTGATGATCTGCAGGGTTGTATGACGTGGATTCGCGCAAATATTCCCGATGCAGAATCATAATGCCAAAGAGGTAGTAATAGGTGTACTTGTTCGGTTCCATACACCGAAAAATAGTACATTTGTGCCTGGTCCGGGTATCCTTTTAAAGGATACGTTATAACCGTTCAGCAATGATTGACGAACTTAAGAAACACATCGACGAGGTAAAGGCCTTTTCCGCAGAAGACCTTAAGGGCATTGAAGCCTTCCGGATCAAATATCTCGGAAAGAAGGGCCTGCTCAACGACTTCTTCAAAGCCCTGAAGGATGTCCCCAAAGAGGAAAAGCGGGATTTTGGACAAAAGGTAAATGAGCTCAAAGTTGCCGCCACTGAAAAAGTCACATTCCTGAAGAACCAACTGAAAGACAACCGTTCGACAGACCTTCGGTTCGGCGACCTCACCCGGCCGGGGGAACCGATTGAATTGGGTGCCCGACATCCCATCTCCCTGGTGCGAAACCGCATAATCGATATTTTCTCACGTATTGGATTCACCGTATCAGAGGGTCCGGAAATTGAGGACGACTGGCATAATTTTACTGCCCTGAACCTGCCGGAATATCACCCGGCAAGGGATATGCAGGACACCTTTTTCATTCAGACCGATCCGGATATCCTCCTGCGCACCCATACCTCCTCGGTACAAGTTCGGTATATGGAGAACAATCAACCCCCTATACGGACCATCTCCCCGGGGAGGGTGTATCGGAATGAGGCGATTTCTGCCAGGTCACACTGTTTTTTCCACCAGGTCGAAGGCCTTTATATCGACAAGGGGGTCTCCTTTGCAGATCTCAAGCAAACCCTGCAGTATTTCACCACGGCCATGTTTGGCAAATCCAGGATACGGTTGCGACCTTCCTTTTTCCCCTTCACTGAACCCAGTGCAGAAGTCGATGTTTACTGGGGGTTGGAAACCGAGACGGATTACCGGATGACCAAGGGAACGGGCTGGCTTGAAATTATGGGATGTGGAATGGTTGATCCCAATGTCCTGAAGAATTGCGGGATCGACCCGGAGGAAAACACCGGTTTTGCCTTTGGCATGGGCATTGACCGCATTGCACTTTTGCTGTATCAGGTTTCGGACATCCGCCTGTTGAGTGAGAACGACCTGCGTTTTCTCAAGCAGTTCAAAAGCATTTTCTAGGACTAGCGGAGGGGAAACCCTTTGGCGGCCCACCAGGGATGTACCTCGATCACCAGGCGGCCGGCTTTTACCATTGGATCCATATTGGCCAGGCTGTCGGCCATTTCAAGCGTCGGAGTATTGTAAATGGTAATCCCCCGGATCTCACCATCATCCCCAAACGGACCCGAAATATCTGCATGCCCTTCCTCATACATGCGAGCCAGATGTGCCAGATGAAGCACCTGCAGGCTGTCTGCTTCCTCCTTTGTCTGGGACCGTTTTGGGCCGCTTTTCAGAAAGGCGATGAAATACTGTTGCATCAGGATGGTATCCCCGGTCTTCTGATCCACATAATCAAAGATCTCGTATCCCTGATCGGTTAACTCCTGCTTTACCTCCGCGGTGGATTTCGCAGCGGGTGTTTCGGGGGCGGGATTGGTTTTAACGGGACTGTCTGTTTTGCACCTGGTAAAAACCAGCAGGCACAAAAGAAGCGGCAGAGCAATTATTCTTCTTTCCATGATGTAAACGGGTTAAGGCTGAGTTGCGAATTGTAATATCGGGGGTCCCCTGTAACTTCCCTGCCAAGCCAGGCAGGTCTTTCAAATGCCGTTGAGGCAGCCTCCAGTTCTATTTCTGCCAGGGTAAGGCCCCGGTTGATTCCCATGAATTCATCCACCTCAAAGGTATGACGGCCAGCGGTCACGTGATATCTCATTTTTTCAATGGGTGGCCTCTCGCAAATCCCAAGCAGTTCTTTCGCTTCCGCCAGGGGGATTTCGTATTCCCACTCGGGCCGCGATGTCCCCTGATCATAGGTGCGCCCCTTGATCGTCAGAAAGCCGTGTGGCCCGATGCATCGGACACGGATGGTACGGTCCGGATCTGTGGAGAGAAAGCCCTGTACAATATGGATGTGCGAACCGGACTCCTCCTTATAGGCATTTCCGTTAACCAGGAATTTCCTTTCGATCTCGATCATGCTCTGGTGCTTTTATTGTAGTTCTTGCCCCGAGCTTCCCGGGCAATACTGCGGATCAGATCCGATGGGATTCTGGGGTCCTTCCTGGGGTGATCGGCCAGGTAATGCATGGCCTGGGCAATATCTTCGGGCTGGATCATACGATATTTTGCCAATGAGCCAAGGAGCACCGGGTCCAGAAAACGCATGAGGCCTTGTGCAAACCGCTCTCCTTTCCGGACCTCCTCCCGCTTGCCCCCAATAAGTGAGGGCTGCAATATATGCGTCTCCTCCAGGGCATACCCAAGTACCTCCGCCTCCATTTCCCCTTTTAGGCGATTGTAGAAAAAAGGACTTTTTTCTGACGCCCCAAGGGAAGATATCACCTGATAGGCAGGGATGCCATTTTCCCTGCAAAGTCGGGCTGCCGTGACGGGGATTCCGTAATCCACTTCTCTGTAGCGTTCTTTGTCCGGCGTTTTGGCCCTGGTAGTGCCCACACAACAAAAGACCACATCAGCCTTGAAAACAGGCTTTTGGGCTTGCAGGGAGAGCAAATCTGCCCTGATTTCTTTTAGTTTGCTGTGAGACATTCCTGACGCCCTTCTGGTGAAGACAAGGACTTCGCCATACTGCTCATCCTCAAGGAGTCTCCGGGTCAGGCGATTTCCAACCAAACCAGTGGCTCCCAAAACAATGGCCTTCTTTGGCTGCCGTTCCATCGCTTAAATATATAGTAAATTTGGTTATGGATTCGAGGGCCCCGCTTCGCAAGATTATCCATGTGGATATGGATGCATTCTACGCCTCCGTGGAACAGAAAGACAATCCTTCCCTGAAGGGAAAACCCCTTGCCGTTGGAGGGGGCTCTAAAAGAGGTGTGGTAGCCGCAGCGAGTTATGAGGCCCGAAAATTTGGCGTCCGTTCTGCCATGAGCGGGTACCTTGCCCGTCAGAAATGCCCGGAACTGGTCTTTGTAAAACCGCGGTTTGACCGCTACAAAGAAATCTCCCTTCAGATACGGGAAATCTTCCTGGAGTATACGGATCTGGTAGAACCGCTCTCCCTGGACGAAGCATACCTGGATGTAACCGAGAACAAGATCGGATTTCCGTCAGCAACGCTGATTGCGCGAGAAATTCGCAAAAAGATCTTTGAAAAAACAGGCCTGACGGCTTCCGCAGGCATCTCCGTCAACAAGTTTATCGCCAAAGTTGCCAGCGATATTGAAAAACCCAACGGACAAAAAACCATTCCTCCCGAGGAGGTGGAGGCCTTCCTCTTATCCCTTGAAATTCGAAAATTTTATGGCGTTGGGAAAGTAACCGCTGAGAAGATGCATAACCTGGGGATCTTTACAGGGGCAGACCTCAGGCGCCAAAGCCTGGAATTCCTCGAGACGCACTTCGGAAAGAGCGGCAGGCACTACTATCAGGTGGTTCGGGGTATACATAACAGCCCTGTACAGCCCAGAAGGACTCCTAAATCCGTGGGGGCGGAACGCACTTTTTCAGAGAATCTCAGCAGTGAGGTTTTTATGCTGGAACGGTTGGAGCGGATTGCCAAAGAGCTCGAATCCCGCCTGAAAGCCAAAAGCAGGGCAGGGAAAACGGTTACCCTGAAAATAAAATACAGTGATTTCCGCTTGCAGACCCGCAGCAGGACACTCCCTTATTATATTAGCAGAAGGGAACTGATCCTGGAGACAGCCCGGGAGCTGCTCTATCAGGAACCCCTTCAAAACTCAGTGAGGCTGCTGGGCATCTCGCTATCCAACCTGAATACTGAAGCGGAACAAAGGGAAGCCGACTCCGGGGCTGTTTCTGTGCAATTGCAGTTTGAATTCTGACAATGCACGTTTCCCGCGCGGGACGTCCCGTATGGGCTGACAGGGAAAGAGGCGAATTGGAGCGGCCTTAACCACTTCATTTTTGCAGATCCGCCATTACTCAGCGGGATTCAGGGACCCTAGAGATTGCAGCTTTCGATCTCCGTCACCCGCAGCGTATTTACCATCCCCTTGTCCTTGATCGGCATGGCAGCAAGGCTGATCAGCATGTCCCCAACGTCCAGGAAGCCTTTTCTGCAGGCTATCCTGTTAACGTCCTCAATGGTTTCATCCGTTGAAACAAACCGATCGTAATAGAACGCCTTGACCCCCCAAAGCAGGTTGAGCTGCGAGAGGATTCTCTTGTTCGATGTAAAGACCAGTATGTGGGCACTCGGACGCCAGGCCGAAATCTGAAATGCAGTATATCCACTATTGGTCAGCGTGGATATTGCTTTGGCTTTGATCTCGTTGGCCATGGTGGCGGCATGGTAACAGACCGCTTTGGTAATATATCGCTTGGTACGCACATGGGGTGGTTCCTGGGGTACGGTGATCAAATCAGAGCTCTCTACGCTTTTGAGGATACTGGTCATTTTCTCGATGACCTGTACCGGGTAATTCCCCACGGAGGTCTCCCCTGAGAGCATCACCGCGTCTGCACCGTCCATGACGGAGTTCGCCACATCATTCACTTCCGCCCGGGTCGGAACCAGGCTGGTTATCATGGATTCCATCATTTGGGTGGCAATGATGACCGGAATCCGCGCCTTCTTGGCACGTAGCACAAGTTTCTTCTGGATCAGGGGAACCTCCTGGGCGGGGACCTCAACCCCCAGGTCTCCCCGGGCTACCATCATTCCGTCGCAATACGCTACGATCTTGTCGATGTTCTTGACGGCCTCCGGTTTCTCGATCTTGGCAATGATGGGGATTTTATACTCGGAATGCTTCTCTATGATTTGCTGAAGATCGATCAGGTCCTGGCTGTGCCGAACAAAAGAAAGGGCTATCCAGTCTACCTTCTGTGAAATCGCAAAGATGGCGTCCTTAATGTCTTTTTCCGTAAGCGCTGGCAGCGAGATATCTGTGTTGGGCAGATTCACTCCCTTCTTCGACTTCAAAGGCCCTCCCTGAATGACCTTTGCACGAACGCTATCCTTTCTGTTGGTTTCCAGGATCTCAAAGATGAGCTTTCCGTCGTCCAACAGGATCCGTTCCCCTGGGTTGACATCCATCGGGAAGTTCTTGTAATTCATGTAGACCTCCTCTGCACTTCCTTCGAAGGGCTCCCCTGTTCTGAACACCAGCTCATCTCCGGGCACTACGATTACCTCCCCTGACATCACTCCAACCCTAAGCTTGGGCCCCTGAAGGTCCGCCAGGATTGCAGTATACAACCCGAGTTCTTCCCGCAACTCACGAATCATCTTGACCCGCGTTTCCACGTCCTTATAGTCGGCATGCGAAAAATTGATGCGGAATACATCCACGCCTGCTTCCATCATCTCTTTAAGCACTTCCCTTTTGCTTGTGGACGGACCCAGGGTAGCGACGATTTTAGTCTTCTTTTTGTTGGGCATTGGATCTAATACGTTATTAAGTTGTGTCTGGATTTTAATTTAGAGGGTTCGAGCCTGTATGCCGTGATCACCCTTGGGATCGAAAGCAATTGCGGCAATATCCTGAGTCCCTGTTCCTCTCCTTCCAATTTAAGGAAGTAGTCCACTTCCTTTTTCTCAGGAACCAGAAAAGTCCTGTTCATTGCGGGCTGGTCGATAAATAGTCCTTCTGATACCGCTGCAACCGCTTCCCTCCCTGCGTTCTTGAACAGGGTCCACTCCCGGTAGCAGCTTTCATCCTTCCAACTGAAAACCAGAAAAGACCCTTCCTGATCCAACTTCAGATCTTCAGGGGTCCTTTGAAGTTTCAGCCCACAATGCTGATTCAACACATAGGCAAGCTTGAAATCAGCTGCATTGCTGTGAATGGCAAAAAGACTGTATGCCGTTGCATCCAGAAGATCTTCCCATAATACCTCCAAAGCTCCCATCGCAATTACAAGAAAAGTAAATATAAAGGTTCTCACGGAATCCACCTATTACGGCTAATTGAAAGCCAGGCACTCGGCGTTACGAAATCGATGGAGATTAAAAACTTATTTTTTCTTTTTGCCCTGCAGTGCATAGAATGCCCTTTTTGAAGCTTTCTCCTCTGCCTTCTTCTTGGAAGTCGCCCGCGCTTTGGCCATTATCTGACCTTCGATCCACAACTTTACTGCAAAATGCTTAACAGGATCATTGCCGGTGTCCTCATATACCTCGTAATGAAACTCCTTCTTCTGTTTCTGGCACCATTCGATGACCAGGCTTTTATAGCTGATCACCTTTCCTTCCAGTTGTTCGATATCCACGTAGGGATCAATTACCCGGCTTTGGATAAACCGCTGGCAGTACGAATAGCCCCGGTCCAGATAAATAGCCCCGACAAGGGCTTCAAAAACATTGCCGTAGATATTTTCTCCAAAATGGTCTTTGGGAATCCGGCTCTCCACGAAATGCAGCAACCCAAGGTCTTTACCCAGTTCATTGAGGTGCTTCCGGCTGACGATCTTGGAGCGCATCTTGGTGAGGTACCCTTCATCTCCCGCCGGCACTTCCATGTAAAGATGTTTGGAAATGATCGTTCCCAGCATGGAATCCCCGAGGAACTCGAGGCGCTCATAGTTCATGGGATGCCCCTTGCTGTCCTTTTTGTTGAGGGATCTGTGGAGAAAGGCCCGTTTATACAGGTCGAGTTTCTTTGGTTTAAAGCCCAGGATTTTAGTCATTCCCAAAAAAAAATCCCCATCCTCCTTCGAATGGGAATTAAATAATTTGCCGGGAAATGTCATTTGCCCTTTAGCTTAATTTCTTGAACAGTACACAGGCGTTATGCCCTCCAAACCCAAAAGTGTTGCTCATGGCAACCCGTACTTCCCGTTTTTGTGCCTTGTTAAGGGTTAAATTCAGTTTTGGATCGATTTCCTCATCCACCGTGGTATGGTTGATCGTCGGTGGCACAATGCCGTATTTCATGGCCAGGATGGAAGCAATCGCCTCTATGGCTCCTGCAGCCCCCAATAAGTGGCCCGTCATGGACTTGGTAGAATTGATATTGATATTCGGAGCATGATCCCCGAAAACCTTGGAAATGGCTTTCAGTTCTGCTGTATCTCCAAGTGGGGTTGAAGTTCCGTGGGTGTTGATCGCATCCACTTCTTCAGGAGCAATTCCGCCATCCTTGAGACAGTTCTCCATGACTTTGACAACCCCGATTCCATCCGGATGGGGTGCCGTCATGTGATAGGCGTCACTGGAGAGGCCTCCTCCGAGCACTTCCGCATAGATCTTCGCTCCCCTGGCCTTGGCGTGTTCGTATTCTTCCAGGATCAGCGCACCCGCACCTTCGCCCAAAACAAAGCCGTCGCGGGTGGCATCAAAGGGCCTTGAGGCTGTTTCCGGACTGTCATTCCTTGTGGAAAGGGCATGCATGGCGTTGAATCCTCCCATTCCCGCTATGGTAACTGCGGCTTCACTTCCTCCGGTAACGACTACATCACAATACCCCATGCGGATGTAGTTCAAAGCATCTATCAGCGCATTGGCCGAAGACGCACAGGCCGAAACCGTAGTGTAGTTCGGACCCATGAAACCGTGTTTGATAGAGATATTCCCCGGGGCGATGTCCGCAATCATCTTTGGGATAAAGAAGGGATTGAAGCGAGGAGTACCATCTCCTGCAGCATAATTCAGGACTTCCGTTTGAAAGGTTTCCAGACCCCCGATCCCGGCGCCCCAGATCACCCCTACCCGAAACTTGTCAACCGTATTCAGGTCCAACCCGGCATCAGCAATGGCTTCATCTGTGGATACCAGGGCGTACTGTGAGAAGCGGTCCAGCTTGCGGGCTTCCTTGCGGTCAAAGAATTCCCCTGCATCGTAATCCTTGAGTTCGCAGGCAAATTTGGTTTTGAACTTCTCAGTGTCGAAATACGTTATAAATGCGCTTCCGCTCTTGCCATTTACAAGGCCTTCCCAGTAGGCTTCCACACTGTTCCCGATTGGGGTAAGAGCTCCCAGACCAGTAACTACTACTCTCTTTTTCTGCATGGAACGAATCTCTTTATGAACCGATTAACCCAAGCGTAAATTAAAAAAAATTATCCATGCAGCCTGATTACCGCATGGATAATTTAAATGCCAATGAATATGTGATCATTAATTCTTTGCCTCTTCAATATAACTGATGGCCTGGCCAACGGTTGCTATATTTTCTGCCTGATCATCAGGGATTTGAATGTCAAATTCTTTTTCAAATTCCATAATCAGCTCCACGGTATCCAGTGAATCCGCACCCAGGTCGTTGGTAAAGCTAGCCTCAGCAACCACCTCATTTTCGTCAACACCCAGCTTATCTACAATGATAGCCTTTACTCTTGATGCAATGTCTGACATATTTTAAGGTTTTAAATTAGATTGTTGGCAAAAATAAAAAACTTTGGATTAAATACACCTTCTGCCGATAAAATGTCCAGTAATATACATAATTTATCTCGGCAGCAGTACATTTGCATACCACTTACCACCTAGTTCTCACTCATGAAAACCCCTAAGAAACTCGTACTATTCGCCTCAGGTTCGGGATCCAACGTGGAGAATATTTCAGGATATTTCAAAGACGATCCCAGGGTAATGGTCAGCGGGGTACTGTGCAATAATCCAAAGGCAGGGGTCGTGGAACGGTGCAGGCGTCTGAAGCTTCCCCTCTTTTGTTTTAACCGCCCAGCCTTTGCCGAACCCAAGGGGCTGATGGGGCTGATCCGCAGCCTGGAGCCGGATTTGATCGTACTGGCTGGCTTTCTTTGGAAAATTCCGGAGCCGTTGGTGCAGGAGTATCCGAACCGCATTGTTAATATCCACCCTGCCCTGCTCCCAAAATTCGGGGGAAAAGGCATGTATGGGATGCACGTGCACCGGGCCGTCCTGGAAAAAGGAGAGACTGAATCCGGCATTACCATTCACTTTGTCAATGAAGCCTATGATGAAGGGGGAATCATCCTTCAGAAAAAAATAGGGATTCCGCCGGGAGCATCCCCGGAGGATCTTGCCGGGAAGATCCACCAGTTGGAATACGAGCATTACCCCCCTGCCATAGCCTCCCTTTTATTCCCCTGATCTATGGGCCAGAAGAAACGATTTTACGTGGTCTGGAAAGGCAAAACCCCAGGGATATACCCTACCTGGGAGGCCTGTAAAGCGGAAATCGATGGTCAGGAAGGTGCTCAATATATGGCCTTTGACACAAAACAAGAGGCGGAACTGGCCTATAAATCCACATACCGCGAGATCCAGAAATCCAGGAAGAAGCAGGAGCGTGCATCCCTGAAAGCAGTGGGGGAGCCCAACTACCATTCCATTGCCGTGGATGCTGCATCCAGTGGAAATCCGGGAGTCATGGAATACCGGGGGGTCGATACCGCTACCCGGAAGGTCCTTTTCAAACAGGGGCCCTTCCCGGAAGGGACCAACAATATTGGAGAATTCCTGGCCATCGTACACGGTCTTGCCTATCTTAAGAAGAACCAGAGCAACCGCGTAATCTATACGGATTCCAGGACAGCCATCAGCTGGGTAAAGAAGAAAAAATGCAATACGCGCCTAAAGCCTTCCGATAAGAACAGCGACCTTTTTGAACTTATCCACAGGGCTGAGGCCTGGTTGCGTTCCAACTCCTATATCACTCCTGTAGTCAAATGGGAGACAAGGGTATGGGGAGAGATCCCGGCGGATTTTGGAAGAAAATAACGGGGTACAGTACAGGGCGTGCTTATCGGATTTCAAAACCGTATATTTGCAGCAAATTTTGAAAGACGGTGGGGAAATTGCTCGTAGTAGGTACGGTGGCATTCGACGCTATCGAAACCCCTTTTGGAAAGACTGACAAAATCCTTGGTGGAGCGGCTACTTTTATAGGCCTGGCCGCCTCACAGTACCAGGTAGATACAGGTATTGTCTCCGTGGTGGGAGATGATTTCCCATCGAAGTATATCGACCTCTTCCGGGAACGGAACATCAACCTGGATGGATTCGAGGTAGTGCCCGGAGGCAAAACATTTTTCTGGAGCGGGAAGTACCAGCACGATCTCAATATGCGAGATACCCTTGCAACCGAATTGAATGTCCTGGCGGATTTCAATCCTGTAGTGCCAAAGGAATTCCTGCATGCAGATGTGGTGATGCTCGGCAATTTGCACCCCGAGATCCAGGCCAGTGTCCTGGACCAAATGCAGGGCGTTCCCAAGCTCACCATCCTGGATACCATGAACTACTGGATGGACCATACCTGGGATTCTTTGATGAAAGTCATTAGCCGGGTAAACGTGATAGCCATCAATGACGAAGAAGCACGGCAGTTGACCGGAGAGTACTCCCTGGTGAGGGCCGCCGACAAGATCAGTGCTATGGGTCCCGATTACGTGGTGATCAAAAAGGGAGAGAACGGAGCCCTCCTCTTCCACGAAAAACAGATTTTCTTTGCCCCTGCCCTGCCGTTAGAGGAAATTTTTGACCCCACTGGGGCGGGAGACACTTTTGCCGGTGGTTTTGCAGGTTACCTGACCAGAACCGAGAACATATCCTTTGGGAACCTGAAGAATGCCGTAATCCATGGGGCCAATCTCGCTTCATTCTGTGTGGAGCGATTTGGCACCGAACGACTACTGGACCTCAAATCCGAAGAAATTGCTGCCCGATTGCAGCAATTCAAGAATTTGACCCAGTTTGATTTTGAAGTTCAATAACCCCTGTCGAAAGGGGTTTTTTTAATACATTGTCTGCATGAGCGATGCGATCAAACACGAATGCGGGATCTCCCTGATTCGACTCCTCAAACCTCTTGACTACTACAAGGAGAAATACGGTACGGCCTTCTACGGGGTCAATAAAATGTACCTGATGATGGAAAAGCAGCACAACCGGGGGCAGGACGGTGCCGGTTTTGCAAGCATAAAGCTGGACATGGACCCAGGGGAACGGTATATGAGTCGGATCCGTTCTATAGAATCTCAGCCGATTCAGGACATCTTTGACAGGATCAACCTGCGCATCAACAAGGCTCTGGTAGAATCCCCGGAAGCCGCTTCTGACACGGAATGGCTCAAAAAGAATATCCCGTACATAGGGGAAGTCCTGCTCGGACATGTACGTTACGGAACTTTTGGCAAGAACAGCATCGAAAGCGTCCACCCCTTCCTCAGACAGAACAACTGGATGCATCGCAACCTCATTGTGGCCGGCAATTTCAACATGACCAATGTGCGGGAGCTTTTCGAAAACCTCGTCCATCTGGGTCAGCATCCCAAGGAAATGGCAGACACCATCACCGTTATGGAAAAGATCGGTCACTTCCTGGACGATGCCGTATCCAAGTTGTACAAACAAATCAAGAAAGAAGGGTATAACAAAATGGAAGCCTCTCCGATGATCGCCGACCGGCTCAAGGTTTCCAAGATCTTGCGTAAATCCTCAAAAAACTGGGATGGCGGATATGCCATGGCCGGGATGCTTGGGCACGGAGACGCTTTTGTGCTGAGGGATCCTTCAGGTATCCGCCCGGCTTATTATTACCAGGATGACGAAGTAGTGGTAGTGGCATCGGAAAGACCCGCCATACAAACCGTCTTTAATGTTTCCTACGATGCGGTCCACGAACTTCCGCCGGGCCACGCAATTATCATAAAAAAAGATGGAGGGGTTTCCATAGACCATGTACAGGAGGACCGCGAGCGAAAAGCCTGCTCCTTTGAACGCATTTATTTCTCACGCGGAAATGACCGGGAAATTTACGAGGAGCGAAAGGAGCTGGGGCGGTTGCTTTTTCCGCAAATCTTGAAAGCGATCGACAACGATATCCGGGGGACCGTATTTTCCTATATCCCGAATACAGCCGAAACTTCCTTCCTGGGAATGATCCGCGAGGCGCAATCCTTCCTCAATCAAAAGAAGGAAGAACAGATCCTCGCCCTTGGCAAGGACCTTACCAGCGAGGCCCTGCATGAGATCCTGGATGTACGGCCGCGCATAGAGAAGGTCGCCATAAAGGACGCCAAGCTGCGTACCTTTATAACACAGGACAGCAGTCGGGACGACCTGGTGGCCCATGTTTATGACATCACTTATGGTTCCGTTGAAAAAGGCGATTACCTCACCATCATTGACGATAGTATCGTTAGGGGAACCACCTTAAAGAAAAGCATTCTCAAGATCCTGGATCGGCTCAATCCGAGAAAGATAATTGTCGTATCCTCAGCCCCTCAGATCCGTTATCCGGATTGTTATGGGATCGATATGGCAAAACTGGAAGACTTCATCGCCTTCAGGGCAGCTCTTGCGCTCCACAAAGAGCGGGGGACCGAACATATCATTGATGAGATCTATCAAAAATGCAGGGAACAGACCGAACTTCCCGATGCCGATGTGGTCAACCACGTAAAGGGCTTTTATGCGCCTTTCTCGGCACAGGAGATTTCACTGAAGATTGCCGAAATACTGGCCCCTCCAGATATTAAGTCAGAAGTAGAGATCATATACCAGACCATAGAGAATCTGCATAAGGCGTGCCCAAAGAACCTGGGGGACTGGTATTTTACCGGCGACTACCCAACCCCCGGAGGAAACCGGGTGGTGAACCGGGCCTTTATAAACTTTTACGAGGGCAAGAATCAGCGTGCCTACTGAGGCTGATCGATAAAACGCATACAATTATGCATTATATCGACAATATGTGTAGTTTATCGGATTTATACAATCTTGCTTTGCCTGCCGAGTACTTTAGGTCCTGCCATAGCATAAGTAGGTTAAGTTCATGGTAAGATTTGGGGCAAAAAAGGTGGATTCATTTCCACCTTTTTTATTTTGTAAAATACCCTTCGTAGGAATGACTACGGACCCGGAAAGACCTCCTTTCAACTTGCGTACTACTTCTCCCACAAAGCTTCAAACCCCCTGTATTTCAACGGTTAATAAGGGTTTTTATCCAAAAGCTTTTTGATTTTAAACACCTCACCATACTTTCGAAGAACCATAGCATAAGTAGGTTAAGTTCATGGTAAGATTTGGGGAAAAGGCAAGGGTAACACCTTGCCTTTTTATTTTGCCCGGATGCTTACTTCTCCTCCTCAAAAGGGTCTTAATCTCAGCCCGTCATTTCGATTTTCAAAGCCCTGACACGACAATTTTTGTCGAATTCTCTTTGTTATTTCCCTTAATACCAGTATTTTAGTCTTGCCATAGCATAAGTAGGTTAAGTTTATGGTAAGATTTGGGATGAAAAGGGTAGAGTCTTCTCTGCCCTTTTCTGATTCCGAAAGACACTAAAAAAACCCCGAAAGATCGGGGTTTGTGTTTTTAGGAGATGAAGGATGCTTATTTGTGAGCTTCAAATCCTTCAGCCACCCTGGACCAGTTGATCACATTGAAAAAGGCCTGAATATAATCCGGGCGGCGATTTTGGTAATGCAGGTAGTATGCGTGCTCCCAAACATCGATTCCAAGAATGGGGTATCCCCCGCATCCGGTATCTGGCATTAGGGTGTTGTCCTGATTCGGGGTAGAACATACTTCCAGTTTCCCCCCTTTGTGAACACATAACCAGGCCCATCCGGAACCAAACCTGCTTCCCGCAGCACTGCTGAAGGTATCCTTGAAACTTTCAAAAGACCCAAAAGACTGGTCTATGGCGCCCTTCAGGTCTCCATCAGGGCTTCCACCCCCATCTGGCGACATGACCTCCCAATACAGGCAGTGATTGAAAAACCCTCCACCGTTATTTCGAACGGCCGTATTCGACATGTCTAGATTCGTCAGGATTTCTTCTATGGATTTTCCCTCAAGGGCCGTTCCCTGAATGGCTCCGTTGAGTTTTGTGGTGTATCCGTTGTGATGCTTCGTATGATGGATTTCCATGGTCCTCGCATCGATATAGGGCTCCAGGGCATCGTATGCATAAGGTAAATTAGGTAGTTGGAATGACATAGTATGTGGTTTTTGTTAAATATTTTGTCGATCAAAAATAAAGATTTTAACAAACGCTTTGCGCTAATTAATTGTTAAGAACCACGACAGAATCATTAATTTGCAGTTTATGGCAGAAGCGCAATCGCCTTTCCGGATTTACAACGCCTCAGCGGGGTCTGGAAAGACCTTCACCCTTGCCAGGGAGTACCTGATCTTGTTGCTCCAACCGGGCGCAAATCAGGCCTATCGGCAAATCCTGGCCATTACCTTTACCAACAAGGCCGTTGGAGAGCTAAAGGTAAGGATCCTCAGAAGCCTCATGGAATTTTCGGCCGGGAATGGTTCTGCAGAGGATTCCCCAATGTTCTTGTCGATCAGGGAGGCGCTGAACATTGACGCTGCCACCCTGCAGCGCCAAAGTCAAAAAGTGCTGCAAGAGTTGCTTCACAATTACGCTTTCTTCGATATTTCGACCATCGACAGATTCAACCACCGCATCCTGAGAACCTTTTCGCAGGACCTGCAGCTCCCGCCCAATTTTGAGGTGGTCCTGGATACGGACAGCCTTTTGGTCCGGGCGGTTGATTCATTGATCGCAAGGGCCGGGACGCATCCCAAACTGACAGAGACCCTCGTTAACTTTGCCCTGGAAAAAACCGAGGAGGACCGGAGCTGGGATATCAGCAGGGATTTGTTTGAAATGGGCAGACTCCTTTTTGACGAGAATCATTACGATTATTTGGAGGTCTTCTCGAATAAGGAAATGGATGACTTCCTCGCTTTGAAGAAGAACCTGGCCCGCAAGCGAACACGGGAACAGGAGCTTCTGGTCCAAACAGCTTCTGGAGTTCTGGGGTTATTGGAAGCCAATGACCTGGGAGTTCAGGATTTTAAGGGAGGTTACTTTCCAAAGTTCATAGCTAAAATAGCCGGAGGGGATTTCAAACAGGACTTCACCGCCAGGTGGAAACAGGAATTTGGGAAAGAGCCCCCCTACCCTAAGAAGGCTTCCCGCTCCAAACAGGAACTGCTGAGTGGATTGTTGCCCAGGCTGGCTGATGATTTCGAAAAGATACGCCACGCGATTCACCGACTGGGCTTTCTGGATAATGCCTATCAAAATATCGCCCCATTCACCGTGTTGGGAATGCTCCAGAGGGAATTGAACGTCTTGCGGGATGAAGGCGGCTTCCTGCCCATCTCATCTTTCAATGCCATAATCGCCAAAGAACTGAAGGACCAGCCGGTACCTTATATTTACGAAAGACTGGGGGAGCGCTACCGCCACTACTTTATCGATGAGTTCCAGGACACTTCCCTTCTCCAATGGACCAATATGGTGCCCCTGATAAGCAATGCCCTGCAGGGGGCGGATGACCAGGGACAACAGGGGTCACTGGTGCTGGTCGGGGACGCCAAACAGGCCATTTACAGGTGGCGTGGCGGGAAGGCGGAACAATTCCTCAATCTGATTGACGGCAGCGACAATCCCTTTGCCATGGAAGCCCAAAAGGAAATACTTCCCAGGAATTTCAGAAGCCACAGAACCCTGGTGGCATTCAACAATGATTTCTTCCACAGCATTAGCAAGTATTTAAACCAGGGCAACTACGCCTCCTTATTCCAGGAAGGATCCAATCAATTGCACCACCATGACCGCCCGGGCCTGGTGCGTTTTGATTTTATTCCCAGGCCGACGGATTCCCCCGATGACGCCTATCTGGACAGGACCCTTGAAATTATAATGGATCTGACCCAAAAGGGATATGCCTACAGGGATATCTGTATCCTGACCCGCCGGAAGGGAGAAGGAATACTCATTTCCGGCCATCTGATAAAGTCCGGGGTGCCTGTGATCTCTTCGGAGACGCTCCTTTTAAAGAATCATCCGGGTATTCAGTTCCTTATTCACCTGATAAACTATCTGCTCGCTCCGGATGATCCCAATCACGCATTTGGGATATTGTTCCACCTCAGCAAAGACCAGGACGAAAGGCACGAGTGGATACAGGAAAACCTCGGCCATGTGGACCGCCTGCTTCAGGATGCCTATCATTTCAATACCGGGAAGTCGAGACTGAAACCCATCTACGATTTGCTTGAAGAGGCCATACGGCAGTTCGACCTTGGATCCGGGGAAGATGCCTACTTGATATTCCTTATGGACCTTGTGATGGAGGTCAGCCGGGAAAAGGGTTCTTCCCTGCAGGGGTTCCTGGATTACTGGCATGCGAAGGAAGATCAGCTGAGCATCCTCTCCCCGGAAGGCTTCGATGCCATTACCCTTATGACGATCCATAAATCAAAAGGACTGGAATTTCCTGTGGTGATCTACCCCTTTGCAGATTCTTTGATTTACTACGAAAAGAACCCGAAATTATGGCTGCCGGTCGACCCGGCACAATACAGCGGCTTCTCCAACCTGCTGGTTAGCAAAAAGAAAGCACTTTTGGAATATCAGGACCCCGCACCTGAATATTACAGGGAAGACAGGGGAAAACAAGAATTGGACGCCTTCAACCTCCTCTATGTGGCACATACCCGGGCCATCAAAGCACTCTATGTAATCAGCAAGGCCCGAAACAGCCGGGAGCCCGGGGATTCGCCAAAGTCCTATGGCGACCTGTATACGCTATACCTCAGGGAGAAAGGGCTATGGGAAGAAAACAGGACATCTTATACCTTTGGATCACTGGATGATGGCCACACTCCAGGCCCCCTGCCTGGCAGGCAGGATGTTGCCTTGCGCTACACGACCAGGGACCGTACAGCCCTCAAAGTGGTAACACAGGCCAGCCGTTTATGGGATCCCGAACAAGCCAGGGCCGTGGAGTTCGGGAATCTGATTCACTATGCGCTTAGCCTTATCCACAGTTCGGAAGATATTGGCGAGGCAGCGTCTCAACTGGCTTCGGAGGGACTTATTTCGGTAGACGGGCAAAAGGGCCTTGTTGAGATGGTCAGGAGGGTCGTTGAGCATCCCCTGCTCGTCCCATATTACCGCCCCGGGGTCCACGTGCTCAATGAACAGGAGATCCTAGTCAAAAATGGATTAATTTTACGGCCTGACCGCCTGGTCTTTTCTCAGAACAGGGTAACGGTCATAGATTACAAGACCGGGCAGAGAAAGCCTGCGCACAGTGATCAGGTACAGGCGTATTGCAGGGCGCTGGAAGATACCGGTCGAAGGATTGAAGCTGCAATCATTGTATACATTGACGAAAAACAAATAACCCCTGAATTCATCTAAGTAAATATGTACGGATCCATTAAATCACATCTGGAAAAGGAACTCGATGCCATCAGAGAGGCAGGACTGTTTAAGGAAGAACGCATCATAACCTCCCCACAGGGTCCGGTCATTGAGATCTCCACAGGTGAGCAGGTGCTTAACTTCTGTGCAAACAATTATCTGGGCTTATCGGCTCACCCGGAGGTTATTCAGGCCGCCAAAGACACCCTTGATTCACATGGGTTCGGGATGTCTTCGGTACGGTTTATTTGCGGCACCCAGGATATTCATAAAAAACTGGAAAAGCGGATCGCTGATTTTTACGGGACCGAAGACACCATATTATACGCCGCAGCCTTTGATGCCAACGGAGGTGTTTTCGAGCCCCTCCTGGGGCCCGAGGATGCCATTATCTCAGATGCCCTGAACCACGCCTCGATTATCGATGGGGTCCGTTTGTGCAAGGCCAGGCGATACCGATACGCCAATGGGGACCTGGCAGATCTCAAGACCCAGCTGGAGCAGGCCGATGCAGACGGAGCGAGGTTTAAGCTCATTGTAACGGATGGCGTATTCTCTATGGACGGGCTGGTAGCTCCCCTGGACGGGATTTGCGATTTGGCGGAAGCGCACAATGCCATGGTGATGATTGATGAATGCCACGCCACGGGCTTCATCGGAGAGACGGGCATTGGCACCCTGGAGGAGAAGGGTGTGCTCGGCAGGATCGATATTATTACCGGTACCCTGGGAAAAGCCCTGGGGGGTGCCATGGGAGGATATACTACCGGGAAGAAAGAAATCATTGAAATGCTTCGGCAGCGCTCCCGCCCCTATTTGTTTTCAAACAGCCTGGCACCGGCCATTGTCGGGGCATCCCTGAAAGTCTTCGAACTGCTGGAAAACGATCGAAGCCTAAAAAAACAGCTGGATGAAAACACCGCCTATTTTAAAAAAGGAATGAAGGACGCCGGTTTTGACATTATCGACGGGGACTCTGCTATTGTGCCCGTAATGCTTTACGATGCCAAGCTCTCCCAGGAGATGGCTGACAGGCTTCTTGAGAAAGGCATTTATGTGATTGGATTCTTTTACCCCGTGGTGCCCAAAGGAAAGGCCCGCATCCGGGTTCAATTGTCCTCTGCACATACGCGCGAACACCTCGACAAAGCCATTCAGGCCTTTACTGAGGTAGGTAAAGAACTGAATGTGGTATAATTAGATAATCCGGCATAAAGCAATGTGCAAAAAATGAGTAATTGATTTTGTTAATAAATTTTAACAACTTACATTTGCGTCTGATAAACACTTAAACTTAAAAATTAGAACATGAAACAGCTTAGCAGATTATTGGTTGTTGCCCTTGTACTACTTGGGTTTAACAACATCCAAGCTCAAAATGAGGATAATCCTTGGCAGTTCACAATCGGTATAAATGCAATCGATGTTTATCCGACGAATTCCAAGCCATCCACTGCTTTCCCGCCTTATGAAACCGGAGGGTTGTTCGACGAGTACTTCAATGTTAATGACCACTGGAATATCCTGCCGTCTATCTCTTACCTGGGTCTCTCCCGGTATGTAGGTGATGGGTTCTCCGTTGGAGTTCGGGGATCGCTGAACCGGATCAGTAAACTTGGAGATACCAAACTGGATCCCTCAGTTTCCCACTATGCTGTAGACGGTGTTATTAAGTATAATCTGCTGAAGAATCGCAAGTTCACCCCATTCCTCGAATTTGGTGGTGGTTATACCTGGGTAGATGGAATTGGAGCCGGTACAGTAAACGGTGGACTCGGTTTTGACTACTGGTTTAACGACTGGATCGGGCTGAACATCGAATCTGTGTATAAGCACGCCTTTGAAACCTATGGGGTAACCCACTTCCAGCACATGGCCGGTGTTGCCATCCGCTTCGGAGGAACCGATACTGACGGAGACGGCATCTACGACAAGGATGATGCATGTCCTGAGGTTGCCGGACTGGAAGCCTTCAACGGTTGTCCTGACTCTGATGGAGACGGTATCGAAGATGCTAAGGACGATTGTCCAAACACTCCCGGACCAAAAGAATACAACGGATGTCCTGACTCTGATGGAGACACCGTTATTGATAAAGACGATGCTTGTCCGAACACTCCAGGTCTCGTAGCCCTTGCCGGTTGTCCTGATGCTGATGGTGACGGTGTAGCTGACAAGGACGATGAGTGCCCGAACGAGGCAGGTCCTGCTGAAAACAACGGATGCCCATGGCCAGACAAAGATGGTGATGGTGTACCAGACAAAGATGATCTCTGCCCAGAACTGGTAGGAACTGTGGCCAACAACGGTTGTCCAGAAGTTACTGAGTCTGTTCGCAAGGCACTGCTTGACTACGCCAAGACCATCCTGTTCGACACTGGTAAGGCAACCATCAAGCCTGCATCTGAAGATGTACTGGGTAATATCGCAGATATCCTGGATGACTACCCGAACGTACAGTTCAGGATCGAAGGTCACACGGATAGCACTGGTAGCGAAAAGACCAACCAGAGACTCTCTCAGGAAAGAGCGCAGTCTGTAATGAACTACCTGATTGAGAAAGGTATTCCTTCTGAAAGGATGACTGCTGTAGGATACGGTGAAGAACGTCCGATTGCAGATAACAATACCCGTGAGGGAAGAAGGACTAACCGTAGGGTTGAAATCCACGGAGAGACCCCTAACAACTAGGTCCTTTAATCAAGTAATGAAAAGCCCTGGCAGATTTGCCAGGGCTTTTTTTATTTTTAAGCATGTCTTCTTTTCTAGAATCCATCCTGGATGATTTTTCCGACTGGAAAACAGAACCTGAGAAATGCATTTTTGTGCTTCCCAGCAAACGGGCGGGCTTTTTTCTGAAGACCCTGATGGCTCAAAAGTCTGACAAGACGCTGCTCGCTCCCAGGATCTACAGTGTGGAATCCTTTGTGGAAGACCTCTCAGGCATGCGCTATGCTACCTCCACCAAACTCATGTTCAGCCTTTATGAAACCTATTTGGAGCAGGAAGGTTTTGAAAAGGATTCCTTTTACGACTTTGCCAAATGGGGCAGGATGTTGCTTCAGGACTTCAACGAGTTGGATCGATATCTGGTTGACACCGCAGACTTTTTTAATTATTTAGGATCAATCCAGGAAATCAGGCACTGGACCGTAGATGGCTCCTCAACGCAGATGATCGACCAGCGGGTCCGCTTTTGGAAATCCCTTCAGGGTATTTACGAGGGGTTTCGCTATAAATTGGAGTCGGAAGGGCTGGGTTACCAGGGACAGATCTACAGGGCTGCCGTGGGACGGGTCTCCTCCTATCTGGAATCGACAGGTACAGACCAGCATGTGTTTATAGGCTTTAACGCGTTGAACAAGGCGGAAGAAGCCATTATAACATCCATACTCGATCAGGGAAATGGGCATATTTACTGGGACGCCGATCCCCATTACCTGGAAAACCCCGTACACGATGCCGGTCTTTTCCTGCGCAAGCACAGGGCCACATGGGAGTTCCTGCAAAAAGGCTCCTTAAAAGGCCTTAGCCGGCATTTTACGGAACCAAAACGCATTGAAATAGCGGGGCTTCCGAAATATATCAGCCAGGCTAAATTCTGCGGTGGCCTCCTGGAAAAGATCCAAAAGGACCAAAATGGAGATTTGGGCAATACCGCCCTGGTCCTGGGAGAGGAATCCCTGCTAAACCCGATCTTGCACAGCCTGCCCAGAGGATTAACCTCAGTAAACGTTACCATGGGGGCTCCTCTGAAAGAAAGTCCCATCGCCCATTTGTTTGATGTGCTGCTGGAAGCCTTTTCGGGAATTTCAGCGGGCGGTATAGGTGTAAAACCGCTCTTAAAGCTACTTGGAAATCCATTTTTGTATTCCTGGTTCCTTGAGGAAGGCTTTGATGCTATACGGGCAACAGGGACCCTGGTTCGCGAAAACAGATTGTATGTGACACCCCTGGATTTGGAGAGACTTGGGTTCCCAAAGGACCTTCAGCAACTCCTGTCCGTTTCGCCTGCCGCAGCACCCCGGAACCTGATTTCCGGATTCATACAATTGATAGAGCGCCTGATCGCATTTTACAGAAAGGGATCTGACCGGGTAGCCCTGGAAAACCTGTATCAATTTCATGCGATCTTCAACCAGTTGAACGATTTGTCAGGGCAATACCCTTTCCTTACTGATTTGAAATCGCTTCAAATGCTGTACGACCAACTATTGGAGGAAGAACGCATTGATTTTCAGGGGGAGCCTCTGGAAGGCCTTCAAATCATGGGAATGCTTGAAAGCCGGAACCTCGATTTTGAAACGGTCATTATCACTTCGGTAAACGAAGGGGTCCTTCCCGCAGGCAAATCAAACGCCTCGTTTATCCCCTTTGATGTAAAACGGGAGTTCGGACTGCCCACCCATAAGGAAAAAGACGCCGTCTATACCTATCACTTCTATCGGTTACTCCAGCGCGCCAAAGCGGTATATATCTGCTACAACACAGAACCCGATGTGCTAAAAGGTGGGGAACCCAGCCGGTTTGTATATCAGCTTCAGACGGATCCCCTGATCTCAGCCCATCTCCGACATAGTCTTGCCGCTCCTGTAGTGGGGCCGGTCCCAAAGATTAATCCTGAAATTCCGAAGGGAACATCCCTGATAACCCTCATAGAAAAAAAGGCTGCAGAAGGGTTCTCCCCCACTTCCCTGAGTCAATTTATAGTGGATCCGCTCATTTTCTACAAAAAACACCTCCTGGGGATCAGGGAAACGGATCAACTGGAAGAGACCGTTGCGGCCAACACGTTTGGAACGGTCATGCATGAGGCACTGGAAATACTCTACCAGCCTTTGGTGGGCGAAGTCCTAAAACCGTCGCATGTCAATGGATTGAGAAAGGATGCCCCGTCTATCCTTAAAAAGGCCTTTCAGAAGCTCTACCTGAAAGGGGCCGTAGTCAAAGGGAAAAATCTCATCGCGCTGCAGGTGATGAACAAGTACCTCGAGATGTTTTTCCAGATTGAAGAACAACGTATCCGCCGGCAGGAGGTCCGCATACTGGGAGTTGAAAAAAAACTGACCCGGCAACTAGAGATTCCGGGAATCCGGGAAAAGGTACTGCTCAAGGGAACGGTGGACAGGATGGAGGAAGTGGATGGTCTGTTGCAGATCATCGATTACAAGACAGGACGCGTGGAACCCAGGGACCTTAGGATCAAAGAATGGGATTCCCTATACAGCGATCCAAAAAAATCCAAAGCGTTTCAGGTACTTTGTTATTCCTGGTTGTTCCAGGACCATACTGCGATCCCTGAAACAGGAATCAGGGCAGGGGTGTTTTCCTTTAAAAATATAAATGCCGGATTCCAGTGGTATGGACTCCATATGTCCGGCAGGGATTATGAAGAATCCATCTCCAGGGCGGTCTTGAGAGAATTTGGCACCACCCTGCAATCGCTGATCCAGGAAATCTTCAACCCGGATATCCCTTTTGCGCCAGTAGAGGGGCCCTGATCATTTCAAATCGGGACGTGAAGGTCTTACCTCGATCTTGCTCGGCAGGGTCCTCGGGTGCATTTTAAGAAGGTCCAGGACCAGCTCTCCCACGTCTTCAGGCTGAATCTTCCAGGCATCCTTCTCGGAAGGGGTGTGATCATTAAAATAGGTAGCCACTGAACCTGGCATTATGGTTGAAACCTTGATGCCATAAGGCCTTAAATCGAGCATCACAGCCTGGGTAAAGCCCACCAGCCCGAATTTGGTGGCATTATACCCCGCCCCACTTTGGAAAAAATTGGTGCCGGCGAGGCTGGCAATGGTGATGTAATATCCTTCGGATTCCTTTAGGGCTGGCAAGGCCGCTTTTAAGGTGTTGTAAGGCCCCGTAAGGTTAATGTCGACCATTTGGTGCCAGGCTTCTTCATCCAGCTGATCGATGGGCGCAAAACGACCCACTCCGGCATTCGCGATGACCACGTCGACCTTTCCCCAGCCATTTGTGATCATTTCCAGGGCTTTCTTCTCCTGATCCATCTGCGATACATCAGAGACTATTGCCAAAACGTTTTCACCTCCCAAATCCGCCGCCGCCCGCTCCAGGGCCTCCTTGTTTCTTCCGCTAATCGCCACTTTCATCCCTGCCTCAAGCAAGCTTCGTGCAATCCCATATCCTATCCCCTTTGAGCCTCCTGTGATATAGGCTACTTTGCCTTTTAGGTCTTTCATTGTTTTACTTTCCTTGTTTCAACTTTTATTCGCCTGTATTCCAAAGACAGGGTGTTACAATTTACCCAATGTATTTTGAATCTTCCCGAAAATGTCTTTTTTTTGCGGTCTATTCCTGGGGGATTAGCTCAGCTGGCTAGAGCGCTTGCATGGCATGCAAGAGGTCACCGGTTCGACTCCGGTATTCTCCACGATC
>CBFCWO010000002.1:0-93127 GCA_965601625.1 uncultured Flavobacteriaceae bacterium
CAATAGTCTTTCTTTTCCGGATGGTCTGTCAGTTCCCAAAGCAGGTAAATGGTCCCAATACCCATTAGACAGCCCATGAATCGAACGCCGAGTTCATTGTCGAATAAGAAGGTGCCCGCACGGATCATCCAGGCGACCATTGGAGGATGATCGAAATACCCCCAGGCCGGGTTTTGAGCGTAGTGCCAATAATAGGCTTCATCCCAGATCAGCTCGGTAGCGAATGCCTGAAGCAGATTTAGAAGCAATAACCCGCCCAATAACAACAAAAGTGGCCTCGGAATGGATATTCTCATATGCTGCGCCTTGGGCCAAATGTACAAAATATGGGGTATGGATTCCATGTGCGGTTCTTGTAAAAAATGGAACGTTCGGGTACCTACCTTGCCAAAAATGGTATTTTTACCGGAAATCTCATTTCAAATGGCCGAGGGTCTTGTAATCATACCCACCTACAACGAGATCGAGAATATCGAACAGATCGTAAGGGCTGTATTTGAACTGCCCCGGGCGTATCATGTGCTGGTGGTGGATGACAGTTCTCCGGATGGAACGGCAGAAAGAGTTCGGCAGCTTCAGGTGGATTTCCCGGAGGCTCTGCACCTGGAGGTTCGAGAAGGCAAGACAGGTCTGGGGACCGCCTATATCCACGGATTTAAGTGGGCACTCAGGCGGCCGTATGATTATATTTTTGAGATGGATGCGGATTTTTCGCATCGCCCTTCAGACCTGACCCGCCTCCACCGCGCCTGTCTGGATGGGGCGGATGTGGCGATCGGCTCCCGCTACAAAAAGGGGGTAAATGTGGTCAACTGGCCCTTGAAAAGGATATTGCTGTCCTATGGAGCCTCTATTTATGTGAAGATGATCACAGGGATGAAGATCCATGACCCTACCGCGGGATTCATGTGTTATCACAGGAGGGTTCTTGAAGCTATTGATCTAGACTCCGTTCGGTTTGTGGGCTATGCTTTTCAGATTGAGATGAAATACCGGGCCTATAGGAAAAAGTTCCGGATGCAGGAGGTATCCATCGTCTTTACCGACCGTGAGAAGGGACAATCCAAAATGAGCAAGACCATTGTCTGGGAAGCCGTTTTTGGGGTGATTAGCATGAAAGCGCGAAGTTTGTTTAAGAAGAACGATTTATAGGATGGAACGAATTCTTTTGAAGAATGCCCGGATGGTCAATGAGGGGCATATCACCGAGGGTGATTTACTTATAGAAGGGGACCGGATCAGCCGCCTGGGAAAAGACCTCTCCCATGAGACCGCCCGGGTGATCGACCTGGAAGGGAATTATTTGCTGCCAGGGCTCATAGACGATCAGGTACACTTCCGGCAGCCCGGACTGACCCATAAGGGAGATATTGCTTCGGAGAGCAGGGCGGCAGTTGCCGGGGGAATTACCAGTTTTATGGAACAGCCCAATACGGTCCCCCAGACCACAACCCTTGAGAAACTGGAAGAGAAATTCGAAATGGCTGCACGGTCTGCCTATGCCAACTACTCTTTCCTGCTGGGAGGCACCAATGACAACCTGGAAGAAATTAAACGACTGGACAGAAAGGCCTGTTCTGGCATTAAGCTTTTTCTGGGTTCTTCAACCGGCAACATGCTGGTGGATGACGAGGTGGTCCTCGAGCGCATCTTTCGAAGCACGGAAATGGTAATTTCCGCCCATTGCGAGGATGAGTCTACTATTCGCCGTAATCTGGCCAGGTACACGGAAAAATATGGGGACGACATTCCCATGGAATACCATCCTGCTATCCGCAGCGAAGAGGCCTGCTACCTTTCTTCATCACGTGCGATCGCCCTGGCCAGGTCAACCGGTGCCCGTTTGCACGTCTTCCACTTATCGACGGCCAAAGAGATGGACCTGTTTCGCAACGACATTCCCCTTTCGGAGAAAAAGATCACTGCTGAAGCCTGCATACATCACCTTTGGTTCTCAGAGGAGGATTACAAGACTAAGGGATCGCGAATCAAATGGAATCCGGCGGTCAAGACTGCGGCAGACCGGGAAAAGTTGTGGGAGGCGGTCCTGGATGATCGAATCGACATCCTGGCTACGGACCATGCGCCACATACCCTGGAAGAGAAGCAAAATCCTTACACCCAATGTCCTTCCGGCGGACCTTTGGTACAACATGTACTGCCGGCCCTTATGGAAAAAAGCCTTGATGGGGTGATCCCCCTGCCGACGATTGTGCAGAAAATGTGCCACAATCCGGCCATCCTTTTTGATCTCGATCGACGGGGATACCTCCGGGAGGGATATTTCGCAGACCTTACCGTGGTTTCCCCAAACCAACCCTGGAGGGTCAGGGGGGAAAATATCCACTACAAATGTGGCTGGTCTCCCTTCGAAGGGAATGAATTCCGTTCACGTGTGCTGTATACCTTCGTAAACGGACATCCGGCCTATCAGCTTGGCCATTTTTCCAAAGCGCGGCATGCCCGGAGATTAACTTTTGACCGATGAGCAAACGGATTTTCATAATGATCGTTTGCCTGTTTGGGCTGGCATGTGGGAACAAGCTCCTCGAAGCGCCTGAAAATCTGATCCCCAAAGAGCAGATGGCGGAGATCCTTTATGACATGGCATTGTTGAATGCCATCGACAATAGTCATCCGCAGGTGATCAAAGCAAATGACCTCAAGATCATGGAGTTCATTTATAAAAAGCATCAGATCGATAGTGCTCAGTTTGTTCAGAGCGACCGCTATTATGCATCAGTTCCCGCCGAGTACCGTGACATATACGAAGAAGTGGAAGCCAGGTTAACCCTCAAACGCGATAGCATAACAGAGATTATTCAGGCGGGAAAACCTGCTTCCGGGGATAGCATTCCTCCAGGGGAAGACTACGATTGATCATTCTGATCTGAACCGGAATAGTTGGCTGCGCAGCGGTTCAGCACTTCATCAATGGGCTGAAATTCAAACCCAAGCAATTTCTTCAGTTTCTCGCTGCTATACTGAGCCTGTAGCGGGAGCGAACGGGCCATTTCCTTGCTCAGGCGCCTGGCTTTACCGGTTAGAACGGCCCTAATCCAGTCGAGTCGCCATAGGATTTCGAGTTGCCATTCGGACAGGCAGGTCCGGGGTGGCTCCACCTGCAGCAGGCTTGCGATCCGTTCCAAGAGCCCCAGGTAAGTGAGATTGTCCCCCACCAAAATAAAACGCTGATTGGATGCGCCGGCATCTCCCAGCGCCAGCATGGCGCGGACCACGTCCCAAACGCCCACAAAACCTGTACCCCCCGGGGGGGCATAGCGCATTCCCGCAGCAACCCTTGTAAAAAACCTGCCGCTGCCTCTGGTCCAGAAACCTGGTCCAAGGATTACTCCGGGGTTGACGATATATGAGTTCAACCCTTCCTGTGCACCCCTCCATACTTCCATTTCAGCGAGGTATTTGCTGGTGGCGTAAACGTTGGTATGGCCAGGGTCCCATAGGTCATCTTCGGTCTGCGGATCCCCATTGCCGCCAATGGTAGCGATGGAACTCGTATAATAAAGACGCGATACGCCCTTGTCCAAACAAAGGTTGACGATATTGCGGGTGCCTTCCTGATTTATCTTTAACAATCGATCTTCATCCCTTGGGTCGAATGAGATAAGGGCTGCACAGTGAAATACTTCCGTGACCCCTTCAAAGGCGGTTTCCAGGAAAGGCAGATCGTTCAGGTCTCCCTGCACCCACTGGATCTTGCCATAAAGCCCGGCGGATTCGGGGCCGTACCAGGAGAACAATTCTCCAACCCTGTTCAGATTGCTCTGGGGACGGCAAAGGGCACGGACTTCCCGCCCTGAGCGAAGTAATTCTAGCAAAATATGGCTGCCGACCAAGCCGCTGCCTCCAGTGACAAATACCATGGCTTAAAAATAAGCCTTTCTCCCCTATTCCGGGCAATGCTGGGATATGCAGGGATTGCGATTTAATTATATTTGCCACAAACTAGGGAGGATATGGTTTCAAACTTTGTTGAGGAGCTGCAGTGGCGCGGCATGCTACATGATATAATGCCTGGAACGGAAGAGCATCTGGATACGGGCATGCAGTCCGCCTATGTGGGGATAGATCCCACGGCTGATTCCCTTCATATAGGTCACCTGGTAGGGGTGATGATGTTGCGGCATCTTCAGTTGGCAGGTCACCGGCCAATCGCCCTTATCGGAGGGGCTACAGGGATGATTGGGGATCCCTCCGGGAAGTCAGCAGAACGAAATCTTCTGGATGAGACTACCCTGAGGTTCAATCAGGAAGCCATTAAAGAACAGCTTTCGCGTTTCCTGGATTTTGATAGTTCTGAGGCGAATGCAGCCCTGTTGGTCAACAACTACGACTGGATGAAGGATATCTCCTTTTTAGACTTCATCCGGGACGTAGGCAAGCATATCACGGTCAACTATATGATGGCCAAGGATTCTGTCCGGAAAAGACTTTCCGAGGATTCCAAAGAGGGAATGTCCTTTACAGAATTTACCTATCAGCTGGTTCAGGGCTACGACTTCCTGCACCTCTACAGGAGATTTGGCTGTACTTTACAGATGGGAGGCAGCGACCAGTGGGGGAATATCACTACGGGTACCGAGCTTATCCGCCGAATTGACGGGGGCAAGGGTTATGCCCTTACCTGCCCACTGATCACCAAAGCAGATGGGACCAAATTTGGAAAGACGGAGAGCGGGAATGTATGGCTGGATGCCCATAAGACTTCTCCCTACAAGTTTTACCAGTATTGGCTGAACACCTCTGATGATGATGCGGAGAAATATATCAAAATCTTCACCTTCCTTTCCAGGCAGGAGATCGAAAACTTAATCTCCGCCCACCAGGAGGTGCCACACCAACGCAAGCTCCAAAGAAGACTTGCCAGAGAGCTTACTACCCTGGTGCATTCGGCCCAGGACCTTGAGAATGCCGAAAAAGCCAGTGAGATCCTGTTTGGCAAATCGACGACGGCTTCCCTGATGGAACTGAGCAGGGAGTTGTTTCTGGAAATTTTTGAGGGTGTTCCCCAGGCCTCCGTTTCCAGGGAGACGTTAAAGGATGGACTGGATATGATTGGGGCCCTCTCGGCCAAAACAGGGTTTCTTAAGTCCAACGGGGAGGCCCGGCGGGAACTCAAGCAACAATCCATTGCCGTAAACAAAACCAAGGTCAGCGAGGGCTATGTCCTCTCTGAAGCCGACCTGATCCGGGACCGTTTTATTCTGCTTCAGCGTGGCAAGAAGAACTATTTTGTCCTGGTCGTTGAATAGCAACCGGGCTGATTTCTGCTTCAGCTGGCAATTCTTGAATCGTAATCCAGTGAACAATCAAATGGCCATCAGATTGCACCCCCTGATGTCCGAATGGTCAAATCGTCCCAGGACCTCAAAGCTGCCATCGGGATAATATCGCCCCAGGTCCTGAGTGGCGAGGAAAGCGCAGGAATACTGGTTGGCCAGGTCGATGATGTTGATGCCTCCAGTCCGGCCATATCCCAGGAAGGACAAGGGGTCTTCGGTATCCCGCATCCGTACCTTCATCCAGGGCGGACATTGGAAACGACCCTGGCCACGGGAATAAGCCTGTGACAGCAATTCGGTCATCCCGTATTCGGAATGGATCTCGGACAGATCGAATTCACGGCAAAGGACCTGGTGGAGTTCTTCCCGGATCATTTCCTTCCTCCGGCCTTTCATGCCCCCGGTCTCCATCAGGATTACCCCATCCAGTTTTTGGTCGGTGGCAAGGGCAAGATCGAGGAGTGCAAAGGAAACTCCCAGGAGCAAGACTCTGGACGCTGTTCGTTTGAGCCGTCCCAGCGTTTCAAAAAGGGTGTTGGTGTCCCCGGTGACAAAACCGCTTTCAGGATGCCGGCTTTGTTCAATGAGGTCGGAAACCATATAGATCAATGAAGCATCCGGACGTTCCCGGTACGATGGCAGCAGCGCCAGGATGCAATAATCAGCGGGGCTCCCATAGAAGTGCTTAAACCCGCGGGTAAAGCTCTCCCGGTAGAGTTCCGGGTCAGCAACGAAATGCTGACTTCTCTGGCTTCCGGTTGTGCCACTGCTCCGGAATACCGTAGAGGCGGAAACACCGGCTTTCAGGATCCGATGCGTCTTAAAGAATTCGATGGGCAAAAAGGGGATGGCCTCCAGCTGTTGAACATTGGTTGGGTTTTTACCGAGGTGCTGGCAGAATTCCCGATAGAGGTCAACCCCGTGGTACTGGCTGGAAAAAGTCTCCAGGGCAAGTGATTCAAAATCTTCGGAAGATTGTATTTCGAAAATTCGCCGTGCGTCCATACCTCACTGGGTACAAAAGTAACGAAATCTAACCCCGAAATACGGTGGTCAAGGAGGGAGGATCATGACGACGTCAACGGATCACGAGTTTTTTGGTGGCGACGGCCCCTTCCTGCTGCAGCTGTACCATATATACACCGGGAACCAGTGTGCCGAGCAGTAGCTTGTCCCCCGCGATGCGTTTCTCCAGCACGACCTTGCCAAAAAGGTCGTAAATCCGGATGGTTTTTGGGGAAGGTATATTGGATTGTACAAATACCACCCCATCGTATACGGGATTGGGATGGAGCTTAAACTCGATCGTGGTATCCGCGTTGGTGGAAGCCATTTCCTGAGCTGAAGCCATCATAAGACTCATAAAGCAAAGCAGTAGGTAGAATTGCTTCATTGAAGGTTATTGATTTGGGATCAATACATTAAAAATAACAAGGGTCTGGTCCGGGGAGAATTTATTGTTGTGAACGCGCAATATTTGTTGGTGAAATCAATAGCGAATGCCGTTCATCGACAATAAAGGCATTTAAACGAACCTAAACTCGACCAAAAGGGATTATTTGACGATTAACTTCCGGGTAGCGACCTTATCTTTCTCAAATACCTGGATCAGGTAAATTCCAGAATTCAATCCGTTGAGGTTTAGTTCCTTTCCGATCAGGGTTGTTTCAAGAACGGGAGTGCCGAGGACGTCGAAAATCCGGATCGTTTTAGGCTGATTATCCGCCGTTATAATGTAAACCCTGCCGTCAGTCACCGGGTTCGGATAAATCTTGAAGCCTTCAATATCCCCCTGGGCGGAAGTGCTTTGTCCAAAGCCCGCAGAGACTATAAAGAAGAAGAATAACGCGTAGAAGTGCTTCATATTCAAACCGTTCCGAAAAGGCACCCACAAATATAGCATTTTTGGATGCTGAAGGTATTCCCTCCTCTTTAAATTTAGGCAAAATTCGATGAACTACACCACCGGCTTTTTTTTGCTGTAATCTGCAATAAGATCGTGTTATCAAAAGGTTAGCAGTATTAAATTGACGTTAACTCTTAACGGCCTTTTCAGAGAATGGTTATTTTTGGATGAATCAACCTCACAAGACCACATGAAAAAACAGGATACCAAAATTTTACTGGTAGATGATGAGCCCGACATCCTTGAGATCCTGAGTTACAATCTTTCTTCTGAAGGGTATAAGATCTATACCGCCAAAACAGGGGCGGAGGCCGTTGAGAAGGCCAAGAACAAACATCCCCACCTGATTATCCTGGATGTCATGATGCCCGAAATGGACGGGATCGAAGCCTGTGAAATAATACGGCAAACCAAAGGGCTGGAAGACACCATTATCGCCTTTTTGACAGCGCGAAATGAAGATTACTCTCAGGTGGCTGGTTTTGACGCCGGGGCAGATGATTACATTACCAAACCCATTAAGCCAAAAGTGCTGGTCAGCAAAGTGAAATCATTGCTGCGCCGTTTGAAAAAGAGTGAAGAAACTCCCCAGGATATTCTAAAAGTTGGTAAATTAGTGATCAACCGGGAGGAGTATAAGGTCATCAATAACGGCAAGGAACTGGTGCTTCCCCGGAAGGAATTTGAGTTGTTGTCCCTTTTGGCATCCAAACCGGACAAAGTGTTTAAACGGGAGGTTATTTTGGACAAAGTATGGGGCCAGGAGGTTGTTGTTGGTGGACGCACTATAGATGTTCATATTCGGAAATTAAGGGAAAAAATTGGTGAAGAACATTTTAAAACCGTCAAGGGTGTGGGGTATAAGTTCGTGCAGTAATGGCCATTGAACTTAGAAAATCCTATCGCTTTGCGCTGCGTTCCTCCCTCTATATTGCCATAATTCTTTCCCTCGGCTCCTTTACATTCCTTTATATTGAAGGTATACTGGGGACTTACTGGTTCTCAACCCTCTTGTTTATCCTGTTTTCCTTTCTGGCTTCCTTTATCATCCTGCAGATACGGGTGGAGAAGTTCATCTACAAACGAATCAAGCAAATCTACGATGATGTCTCCCTCCTGGAATCGACTTCATTTACCTCAGGAGCCATTACCACGGATATGAAAACCCTGACCGAAGAAATCGAAAAGTTTGCAAAGGACAAGAAAATAGAGATTGACACCCTGAAGATCCGGGAGGAATACCGCAAGGAGTTCCTGGGCAATGTGTCCCACGAATTGAAAACACCCCTGTTCACTGTCCAGGGGTATATCCACACGCTGCTCGATGGCGCCATCGAGGACAAAAAGGTCCGGAAGAAATACCTGCAGCGGGCCGCTAAAGGGGTTGAACGGCTTATCTATATCATTAAGGACCTCGACCTGATCACTAAACTTGAGATTGGAGAATTGCACCTGGAATTGGAGGAATTCGACATCATCGAACTCATACAAAGCGTTTTCGACCTGTTGGAGATGAAGGCGGCAAAAAAGCAGATTTCCCTGGTCTTTGATATGGACTATCATGAACCGATCTATGTAAATGCAGACAAGGAGAAGATACAGCAGGTCCTGACCAATCTCCTTGTCAATTCCATAAAGTACGGACAGAAGGATGGCACGACCGAAGTGAGCGTGGAAAACCTCATAAAGAACAAAGTCATCGTCCGGGTAACGGACAATGGTGAGGGAATTGAAGCCCAGCACCTGACCAGGTTGTTTGAACGCTTTTACCGGGTAGATCAAAGCGGTAGTCGCAAAGAAGGGGGTTCAGGCCTGGGTCTGGCTATCGTCAAGCACATCATAGAGGCCCACAACGAAAAGATCTATGTGGAGAGTGTGGTGGATGTGGGCTCCGAATTCTCTTTTACACTGGAAAAGGCGCGCGTTCCCGTGCCGGCCTGAATGCGATCCGCGAATCAATTTTAGTAGCTTTGCGGTATCAATTGCCACAGTTGCATGGGAAGTAAGAACAAGTTGAAGCGCTTCCGGGAAAACGAAACCTTCCCCAATGTCATCCAGCCTGAGAGGGAAGAACTCCTCAAAGGGGAATTCAGTCATAAAGGCCGGTGGAAGGCGTTTTTCGGGAACGACCGACCCATCGTTCTGGAGCTGGGCTGCGGGAAAGGCGAATATACACTGGGCCTGGCCCGGAGCCATCCGGAGGTCAATTATATCGGAGTGGATATCAAAGGAGCCCGTCTTTGGCGTGGAGCCAAAACCGCCCTTGAGGAGGAACTGTCAAATGCAGCCTTTCTCAGAACCCATATTGAATTGATCGAACTGGCCTTTGGACCAGGGGAGGTCTCCGAGATCTGGATTACCTTTCCAGATCCGCAGATCAAATACAAACGGACCAAACACCGTATGACCAATCTCGAATTCCTGGAAAAATATCGCAACATCCTGGTTCCCGGGGGAAGGGTCCATCTGAAGACGGACAGTGAATTCATGCACGGGTATACGCTCGGCATCCTGCAAGCCTCAGGCATACCCGTAACCTATTCCAATCACGACATCTACCATCATAGCGGGGCACCCGAAGCGGCCCTGAATATTCAGACATTTTACGAAAAACAGTTTCTTCAGGAGGATAAACCCATTACGTATCTCTCTTTTATCTTGAACGCCGAATGACCCATTTGCTCATCCTGTTCTTTGCCACCTATTCCGCCGCCTTCATGGCAACGGTCCCTCCCGGGCTGCTCAACATGAATGCAGCCAAGACCAGTGTGGATAAAGGCAAGACCGCAGCAGTGATTTTTAGTTTGGGAGTTTCGATTACGATCATGGTTCAGGCTTATATAGCCGTAATGATCTCAAAATACCTGTTTCGCAACCCGGAAATCATCGTTACCCTTCAAAAGGCGGCCATTGTCGTGTTTGCTTTTTTTGCCATTTACTTCTTTTTTGCCGCCCGCAGCACAAAGGAAAAACCCCTTCGCATGACGCATGTAAGCCGGAAGAACAATTTCTTTAAAGGGATGCTGCTCGCTTCCCTCAATCTGCTTACGATTCCTTATTACAGCGCATTGAACGCCATGTGGAACAGCTCCGGCTGGATCCAGTTCCAGCTGATGGACATTGCCACCTTTATTTTTGCCGCCGGATGCGGTTCTTTTTCTGTCCTGTACCTCTACACGGTTTATTTCAATAAGCTGGAATCCAGGACGAATACATTTTCGCGCAATTCAAATTATATCCTGAGCTTGCTGATGCTCGTGTTGCTTGTCATTACCTTAATCCGGATTTTTTATACCTGATCCCATGAAGGAAACGCAAGAAGGGTTTTTTCAGCGCGTATACGAAGTCGTCAGAAAGGTTCCCTATGGAAGGGTAACCACCTATGGAGCTATCGCTAAATATCTGGGGACGGGCAGAAGCGCGCGCATGGTCGGCTGGGCGATGAATAGCGCACATAACCTGGAAGACGTGCCAGCCCACCGGGTGGTGAATCGCATTGGGGTCCTGACAGGGAAACACCACTTTCCGGGAAGCCGGCTGATGGAACAGCTGCTCGAGAATGAGGGCATAGAAATTCGGGATGATCAGGTGGTGGAATTCAAGGCCCTTTTCTGGGACCCTGCCCGGGAGTTACCCGAACCCTGACCCTTTGTACTGATAGGTCTCCCCCTCAAGGGGTAAGACCTGACGGTGCTTCCTTATTTCATTCCCAAGCCGTATCTTTGTTAGATAATTCTAGACGGGATTCAAAATGGCAGTAAAGCTGGATAAAAAGGAGATATTCAAAGCACTGGAGACGGTTACCGTCCCTGGAGAAGGCGGGAATATGGTCGAAACCGGAGCGGTCAAAAATGTCCAGGTTTTCGGGGACGAAGTTGTGGTGGATATCACCATCAAGAATCCCAGTCTGCAAGCCAGGAAGAAGACGGAGGTAAGTATCCTTCAGGCGATCCACAGGGAAGTGTATCCCAAAGCAAAGATCACCGTGAATGTAACTGTGAAAGCTGCCACGGAACCAAGGGTGGCCCCGATCAAGGGAAATCCGATTCCCGGGATCCAAAACATCATTGCCGTTGCCAGTGGGAAAGGGGGCGTAGGAAAATCAACCGTCACGGCAAATCTGGCGGTGACCCTCGCCAAAATGGGGTTTGAAGTAGGCCTGCTGGATGCGGATATTTACGGACCTTCCATCCCAATTATGTTCGACGTTGCTGAGGAGAAACCCATGGCGGTGAACATACAGGGGAAGTCCCGCATGAAACCCGTTGAATCCTACGGGGTCAAGCTTTTGTCCATTGGCTTTTTCACCCAGCCCGATCAGGCCGTGATCTGGAGGGGTCCAATGGCTTCCAAGGCCCTCAACCAAATGATCTTTGATGCGCATTGGGGCGAACTCGACTTCCTTATGGTGGATCTTCCGCCGGGAACAGGAGATATCCACCTCAGTATCATGCAGGCGCTCCCGGTAACCGGAGCGGTAGTGGTAAGTACCCCTCAGCAAATTGCCCTGGCAGATGCCCGCAAGGGGGTAGCCATGTTCCAGCAGGAAGCCATTAACGTTCCCGTGCTGGGGATCCTGGAAAACATGGCCTATTTTACCCCGGAGGAACTGCCGGATAACAAATACTATATTTTTGGACAGCACGGCGCCAGGAACCTGGCTGAGGATATGAATATTCCCTTTCTGGGGGAGATACCCCTTGTTCAGGGTATTCGCGAGGCAGCCGATGTCGGAAGACCTGCAGCCCTCCAGAAGGATACGATCGCGGGTACCGCATTTGAGGAGGTCACGCGCAAGATGGCAGCTGAACTGGTAGTGCGAAACGAGAACCTTCCACCTACGGAGGCTATTAAGATAACGACGATGGCAGGATGTGAAGCCGTTAAAAAGAAATGAGTATGACTGCGGATGAATTGAAGCAAAAGGTTGAGGAAGCTCTGGAGGAAATCCGTCCCTTCCTCCTGAATGACGGCGGGAATATTTCCCTGGTAGGCATTGAGAACGATACCCTGGTCAAGGTCCGTTTGGAAGGAAACTGTGTAGGATGTACCGTCAATCAGATGACCCTGAAAAGCGGGGTGGAAATGACCATCAAGAAGCATGCTCCACAAATCGAAGCAGTCGTCAACGTCGCATAGAATCCCATACAACCTTTCCGATACCCAGCAAATCGCATCAAAAACCCGTTTTTGAATGATAAAAACAGATATCCTGATCATTGGAGCTGGCCCTACCGGACTTTTTGCCGTTTTTGAAGCTGGCCTTTTACAGCTCAAATGCCACCTTATCGACGCCCTGCCACAACCGGGCGGTCAGTTGGCAGAGATCTATCCGAAAAAACCCATCTACGACATTCCGGGGTTCCCGGAGGTCCTGGCAGGGGAGCTTGTGGATAACCTTATGGAGCAGATCAAGCCGTTTCAGCCCGGATTCACCCTTGGGGAAAGGGCGGAATCCATCGAAAAGCTGGAGGATGGCACCTTTATCGTTACCACCAATGAAGGGACGCGGCACCAGGCTCCCGTAGTGGCCATTGCAGGAGGTCTGGGAAGTTTCGAGCCCCGCAAGCCGCTGCTGGATAACCTTGAAAGATTCGAAGATAATGGGGTTGCATACATGATTCGGGATCCTGAGCTTTACAGGGACAAGCGCGTGATGATAGCCGGTGGAGGGGATTCTGCCCTGGACTGGAGTATCTTCCTGGCTGATGTCGCTTCCGAATTGATTTTGGTGCATCGGAGGAATGAGTTTCGCGGGGCCCTTGATTCTGTGGAAAAAGTTCAGCAGCTGAAGGATCGGGGAAAGATCCGGCTGATTACCCCGGCAGAGGTCGTTGGGCTGAAGGGGGCAGACACGCTGGAAGGAGTTGTTGTGCGTAAGAATGCGGAAATACCCGAGGACCTGCATCTCGAAGTTGATGCCCTGATCCCCCTCTTCGGCCTTTCTCCAAAGCTCGGGCCCATCGCCCAGTGGGGCCTGGAAATTGAAAAGAACGCCATCAGGGTAGATAATACCCTGGACTATCAAACCAATATTCCCGGTATTTACGCCATTGGGGACGTGAATACCTACCCCGGAAAGTTAAAGCTTATCCTTTGTGGTTTTCACGAGGCGACCCTCATGTGCCAGAGCGCCTATCAACGGATCTTTCCCGGGAAAAAGTATGTTATGAAATATACCACTGTTGGGGGGGTCACAGGTTTTGATGGCAGCAAGAAGCAGGCGCCCAAATCCGTGGTGAAAACCATTGATTGACAAGATCCGGAAGGCTATCCCATTAAAACCAGCATCTTCGGTTTTCATCTGAAGAAGAACAACCCAGGACACTTATTCAGGCAGGTTCCAAACCCGCAGATTTTTCTTTGTGCAGGCTTTGAGTTTTTCAATTCTTTGATTATCCGTAATTTTGCACTTCCAAGAATATGAGCCGTTGCAGAATATAGAGGAAATGAGCGACATAAGGATAAAGATCAAGGACCGGGAAGGTGTGCTTCACGAAGTAGGGGCGGCAACCGACATGAACTTAAACCTGATGGAGATCGTTCGTACCTATGAACTGGCCCCGGAAGGGACCATAGGCATTTGCGGAGGTATGGCGATGTGTGCTTCCTGCCAGTGTTATATCAATTCCGACCATCCACTGCCGGAAAAAACGGATGACGAAGAAGCAATGCTCTCCGAAGCGTTCTATGTAAAGGACAAGAGCAGGTTGGGTTGCCAGATCTTTATCACTGAGGATCTCAACGGGCTGGAGGTGGAACTGGCTCCGGAAGAGGCGTGATGCCTCCTCCGGCGGTTTGAATAACCCTTTCACCAATGCCTGAAGCCCTAGTGCAGATCACCTTACGCTTCCTCCCTACTGCATTATTTCATTCGTAACCTGCCCAGAAACATCCCGGGATAAATCCCCGTAGTCAGGCAATAATTTTTTCCCTTCTCAGGAAAGTGTCCAGGCTATCTGCAATATCGAAGCATCGCGTAAGTTCCGATGGATCGTTGTGGAACCTGGACTCCTCTTTATGCGCATTGCACTCAAAGCCCGATAGGTTGACCTCCTCAAAATGCTTGTTGATGGTTTTGCACTGCTCGTAGAGGTCGTCAATGGTCTTGTCTTCCCCCGGATTAATGGAGTTGAGCAGCAGGAAGCCGGTCAGATATTTTTCAATGGCAATATGGGCATTGCTGCATACCAGAGAGCGCACCACATCTTCTTCGGGCCTGCATAACTCGTCATTGGCTTCCCTTAATTTTTGGATAGCTTCCTGAAACAGTTTATCGGCTGTGTCTTTCATCAGTAACAAATTTTATGTTCTAACCTTTACCTGGTATCTGTCAGCGAGATATTTCGGTACATACTTAAATGTTTCTGAACAATTCCAGGCGTTCCCAGCGGTTATCCACTTCTTCCTGGGCTTGTTTCAACAATTCTTCTCCCAATTCGGCGTTTTCTTTGACCACCCTTTTGAACCGGGTCTCATTGTACATGAATTCCTCAATGGGAAGACTGGGCTGCTTGGAGTCCAATTTGAACTTCTTCCCTTTTGGTTTGGAGGGATCAAATCTGAAAAGCGGCCAATATCCGGTCTCAACGGCCTTTTCTTGTTGCACAGCCCCTGATTTCAGGTCATAGCCATGCTCCCCGCAATGGGAATAGGCAACGATGAGGGAAGGTCCGGGATAAGCGGCAGCTTCTTCAATCGCCCTCAGGGTCTGCATGTCCTTGGCCCCCATGGCTACCTGTGCAACATAGACATTCTCATAGGAGATGGCCTGCAGGGCCAGGCTCTTTTTACCCGTTCTTTTTCCGGAGACAGAGAATTTGGCACTGGCGCCCAAGGGAGTGGCCTTGGAGGTTTGTCCGCCCGTATTGGAATACACTTCGGTATCGAGGACCATCACATTGATATCCTCCCCGGAGGCCAGGACGTGATCCAGGCCGCCATAGCCAATGTCATAGGCCCAACCATCACCACCGACGATCCACACGGCCTTTCTTCTGAGATATTCCGACAGGCGACTCAATTTTTTTGCATTCGGATCCTCACTGGAATCCAAAAGCCCCCTGAGCTTATCCAGGTCCTTAAACTTCTGGCTGCGTTCCAGCTCCGTGTTTTCGGGGTTGGTCAGGATGGCGTCGACCAGGGTATCACCCAGGAATGGGCGTATGGATTTGAGCAAACTGACGGCTATTTCCTGTTTTTTGTTTAGCGCCAGTTTCATTCCAAAGCCGAATTCGGCGTTATCTTCGAACAGGGAATTCGCCCAGGCGGGCCCCCTGCCCTCCTTGTTGGTCTTGTATGGCGTGGTGGGCAAATTACCACCGTAAATGGAGGAACAACCTGTGGCATTTGCGATCATAATGCTATCCCCGTAGAGCTGGGTCAGCATTTTGATATACGGGGTTTCCCCACAGCCGGAACAGGCACCTGAAAATTCAAATAACGGTTCCAGGAACTGGGATCCCTTGACGTTGGTGATCTGCAGGGCCGTCCGATCGTAATCCGGCAGATTGATAAAGTAATCCCAATTGACATTTTCATCGGTCTCCACCTCGAGCTTCTTGTGCATGTTGATGGACTTGAAGTTCTCAATTTCCTTGCTTTCAGCAGGGCAGACGGCAACGCAGAGGTCGCAACCCGTACAATCCTCCGGGGATACCTGCAGGATGTAAGACTCGGAATCCTTGTCAAAAGGCCTTCCTTTGGCGGGCACGGCCTTGAGGGATGCCGGGGCATCGGCCAGTTGGTCATTGGACACTACCTTGGCGCGTATGGCCGCATGCGGGCAAATGGCCACGCATTTATTGCACTGGGTGCAGAGGCTTTCATCATCCCAAACGGGAATAAAATCAGCGATCCCTCTTTTTTCGTATTGGGAGGTACCTGTTGGGAAGGTGCCATCCACGGCAAACGCACTGACAGGCAGCTCATCTCCCTTGCCGGCGAGTATTTTGCCCAATACCTCCTTAACAAAGGGATCATTGGTCCCTGTCATCATTTCCTTCAGTTCCCGGTTGTTGGTAATCTGCCTGGGATAATCCACTTTCTGGAGATTTTCCAGGGAAGCATCCACGGCATTGAAGTTCATTTGGACGATCTTGTCTCCCTTGTGCGAATAAGTCTTTACGATCGCATCCTTGATTCGCTGGATGGCCTCCTCTTTGGGCAGGATGCCTGATATTGCGAAGAAGCAGGTTTGCAGTACCGTATTGGTCCTTTTGCCCAGGTTGGCCTCCTGTGCTACCCTGGAAGCATCCACGACATAGAAATCCAGTTGGTTTTCCACGATTTCTTCCTGCATCTGCCTGGGCAACTGATCCCAGATTTCCGTATTGGAATACGGGGCATTCAAAAGAAACGTCCCTCCTTTTTTTACATTTTTAAGGATATCGTACTTGTCGATAAAATTGAACTGGTGACAGGCGATAAAATCGGCCTTGTGGATCAGGTAAGTGGAATAGATCGGCTTTGGTCCGAACCGCAGGTGGGAAACCGTTTGAGCCCCGGCCTTTTTGGAATCATAGACAAAGTATCCCTGTACGTAGTTATCGGTGGTTTCCCCAATGATCTTGATGGAATTCTTGTTGGCTCCCACCGTACCGTCGGAACCCAAACCGTAGAACATACAATTGAAGGTGGTTTTGACCGTTTCCAGCCGATCCCCCACGTCAAGGCTTTTGTATGAGACATCGTCATTGATTCCAATGGTAAAATGGTTCTTGGGCTTTGGCTTATCCAATTCGTCAAATATGGCCTTGACCATGGCGGGGTCAAATTCCTTGCTGGAAAGCCCATACCGTCCACCAATGATCTGGGGCATTTCCCGATCACTTTCCATAAATGCGGAAACCACATCCAGGTAAAGCGGTTCGCCTGTGCTTCCAGGCTCCTTGGTCCGGTCCAGCACGGCCACTTTCTTCACGGTTTCAGGAAGTGCATCGATAAAATGGTCGATGGAGAAAGGTCGGTAGAGCCGAACAATGAGCGCTCCCACTTTTTCCCCATTCTTGACCATGGTATCTACCGCTTCCATGACCGGTCCTTGTCCGGAGCCCATGATTACCGCAATTTTTTCGGCTTCCGGATGTCCCAGATAATAGAAAAGGCTGTACCGCCGTCCGGTGTGCTTATAGAATTCATCCATAGTATCCTGAACGATGCCGGGTACTTTCTCGTAATAGGTATTCGCAGCTTCCCTGGCCTGGAAGAATACATCTGGGTTCTGGGAAGTTCCCCGAATGACCGGATGGTCGGGATCAAGGGACCTTTTCTTATGGGCCATGATTTCCTCTTCCGGCATCATCGCCTTGATGACCTCGTCGGGAATCACATCGATCTTGGAAATCTCATGGGACGTCCTGAACCCGTCGAAGATGTTCATAAAAGGCACCCTGGATTTCAGGGTAGCCACCTGTGTGATCAAAGCAAAGTCCATCGCCTCCTGTACCGAGCCTCCGAAGAGCATGGAAAAGCCGGTCTGCCTGGCAGCCATGACATCAGAATGGTCTGCGAAAATGGAAAGGGCGTGTGTAGCTACTGTTCTGGCTGCAATATGGATGACGCCCGGCAATAATTCCCCAGCAATCTTATACATGTTGGGAATCATCAGCAACAATCCCTGGGAGGCGGTAAACGTCGTGGTTAGTGCACCCCCCTGCAAGGAACCATGCACGGCACCGGCCGCACCCCCCTCGCTTTGCATCTCCACTATTTTGGGTACGTTACCCCAAATATTCTTCTCGCCCTTAGCGCTGAAAACATCTACGTGTTCGCCCATAGGGGAGGCGGGGGTTATGGGATAAATGGCACAAACCTCATTGGTTTTATGAGCAATTCTGGCTACGGCTTCATTTGCATCGCAAATAAGCTTCGGGAATGTTTTTTTCATGGCGGATAATTTGTAATCGTATGCTGTGTTGGCGGAATAAACCCCGAAGGATTCAATACTCCTAAATTCAGTGTCTTGTTTCTATTCAAACTCAATGTACGTACCGTAAGGCACTCAGAACATGATATTTATCAGCGGAATGGATTCGTCAGACTGCACAGGGGGGGGGAGGGCCCTGCCCGTGCAATACCTTCGGATTCCGGAGTGTATCCCGTCTTATTTTCCGGACGATAAATTATTCGGCGTAAAGCCAGGCTTTCTTGCTCAGCAACTGCTCCTCGCTCTCCTCATGGTCTTCATCAGGAACGCAGCAATCTACCGGGCAAACAGAGGCACACTGTGGTTCATCGTGAAATCCCTTGCATTCTGTACACTTATCGGGGACAATGAAATAAAATTCATCAGAGATCGGATCGTTTTCGCCATCTGCGTCAACTTCAGCTCCTGTGGATGGCAAAGTAACGGTTCCGCTTAGTTCGGTTTCATCTGCATAAGACCACTCCTCTCCGGGTTCGTAGATCGCATTGTTGGGACACTCTGAAATACAGGCATCACAGTTGATGCATTCATCGGTAATAATGATAGCCATTGCTCTAGATTTTTTATATTAAAAGCTAAAGTTAGGGGTCATTCCCGGCTCTTTTAATGATATTAATCAGGAAACGTTCAGCTGGGGCAGGGTATATTTAGGGCTACTGATTAAAATGGGTTTTAAAAAAATTTTAAGTTGTTGTATTGATGATAAATTTGGAAGACCAATCGCATGATATTAAAGCCCTGGAGGCTGTAGTAGTAAGGTTTGTGGGGGATTCCGGGGACGGGATGCAGCTGACCGGAACCCAGTTCTCTGATACCTCTGCCATGTTTGGCAATGACGTGGCGACCTTTCCGAACTATCCTTCTGAGATCCGGGCACCTCAGGGCAGCCTGTACGGGGTTTCCGGGTTTCAGGTGCACATTGGAAGTATCGAAGTCAGCACCCCCGGCGACAATGTGGACTTGTTGGTGGCCATGAATCCCGCGGCCCTGAAGACCAACCTGTATGCCGTCAAACCTGGCCACACCATCATTGTGGATACCGACGCCTTTACCAAAAAAAACCTGGAAAAGGCAGAATATGAAACGAACCCCCTGGAAGATGGAAGCCTGGAGAATTACCGGGTGATCGAAGTTGCGATGACCTCGCTGACCAAGGAAGCCCTGAAAGACATGAAGGGCCTGGACAACAAAACGATCAACAGGAGCAAGAATATGTTTGCCCTGGGGATGGTTTACTGGATGTATCACCGGGCCCCGGACCACACCATTGATTTTTTCAATAAGAAGTTCAAAAAGGATGCCTCTCTCATTGAAGCCAACACCAAAGTGCTCAATGCAGGTTACTATTATTCTGAAACGCTGGAGCTGATTCCAAATACCTATAATATTGCCCCTGCCAAAATGCCGGCTGGGACTTACCGGGTAATTATGGGAAATACCGCAACAGCCTGGGGATTTCTGGCTGCCGCAGAAAAATCCGGACTTGAATTGTTTTTAGGATCTTATCCCATTACCCCTGCATCGGATATCCTGCACGAACTGGTCAAGCACAAGCATTTTGGCGTGAAGACCCTGCAGGCCGAAGACGAAATCGCAGGGATCACCTCGGCAATCGGGGCCTCATTTGCAGGCGACCTGGCCATAACTACGACTTCAGGCCCAGGACTGGCCCTTAAAGGGGAAGCCCTGGGGCTGGCCATGATGGTCGAATTACCCCTGGTGGTGGTGGATGTGCAGCGGGGAGGGCCTTCTACCGGATTGCCGACCAAGACAGAACAGTCTGACCTCTTGCAGGCCATGTACGGAAGGAACGGGGAAAGCCCCCTGATCGTAATCGCAGCGAGTACTCCGGCCAATTGTTTCCATTACGCCTACCATGCGGCCAAACTGACTTTGGAGCATATGACTCCTGTGGTTTTGTTGACAGATGGATACATTGCCAACGGTTCCGCCCCGTGGCGAATTCAATCTGTGGGAGATATGCCGGAAATAAATAGTCGCCTCATGAAAGAAGGGACCGAATCCTGGCACCCCTATGACCGGGATCCGGAAACCCTGGCCCGGTCATGGGCCATACCCGGAACGGCAGGCCTGGAACACCGTGTTGGAGGGTTGGAGAAGGACAGCACCACAGGGGATGTGTCCTACGTTCCCGAGAACCATGAGGAGATGACCCGGGTCCGGGCTGAGAAGATCAAACGGGTCGAGCAGTACATACCCGAAATTGAGCCTGAGTTCGCCCAGTCAGGGGAGTTGCTGGTCATAGGATGGGGGGGCACCTATGGCGCCCTGCATACGGCCGTAAAGCAACTAAACTCTGAAGGATATTCGAACATTGGATTTGCCCATTTCAACTATCTCAACCCCCTTCCCAGGAACACGGAGGAAGTCCTGGGCAACTTTAAAAAACTGCTGGTCTGCGAATTGAACAACGGCCAATTTGCAAGTGTTCTGAAAATCAATTTCAGTGCATTCGAATTTTTGCAGTACAATAAGATCCAGGGACTCCCCTTTGGGAATGATGAACTGGTTCAGGAATTCAAACGATATTTAGGATAGCTATGGAACCTACAGTGAAGAAATACACATTTAAGGATTTTGTCAGCGATCAGGAAGTCAGGTGGTGTCCGGGCTGTGATGACTATGTAATCCTGCGGGCGATGCAAAAGGCACTCCCCGAGATGGGCGTCAGGAAAGAAGACGTGGTCTTTATTTCAGGCATTGGTTGCTCCTCCCGCTTTCCTTACTATATGGATACTTTTGGAATGCACGGGATTCATGGGAGGGCGCCGGCCATTGCTTCCGGGGTCAAACTGGCGAACCCGGATCTCAGTGTCTGGGTCATTACGGGTGACGGGGACAGCCTTGCCATAGGGGGCAATCATTTTATACACGTGCTCAGGCGGAATTTGGACCTGAATATGATTTTGTTCAACAACAAGATCTATGGCCTGACCAAAGGGCAGTTTTCGCCTACTTCGTCCGTAGGTCAGAAAACCAAGTCTTCGCCCTTTGGAAATACCCAGCCACCGTTTTCCGCCGGTGAACTGGCCCTTGGTGCACAGGCGCGTTTCTTTGCCAGGGTAGGAGGGAATACCCCTAAGGAAATGACCCAGATCTTTATAGAGGCTGAGCAATTCAAGGGTACGGCCCTTATCGAGGTACTGCAGAATTGCGTGATTTTCAATCATGGCTGCTTTGCGGAATTCACCGATAAGGCGGTTAGGGAGGACAAACAATTGCACGTGGAACACGGACAACCCATGGTCTTCGGAAAAAACAGGGACAGGGGATTGATCCTCGAAGGGCTCAAGCTCAAGACAGTCATCCTGGGAGAAAATGGCATTTCAGAGGAGGATATCCTGGTCCACAACGCCCATGAGCCGGATCCAACCCTGCATCAGATGCTGGTTCGTCTGCAGGATCCGCTGGTTACCGGGGTCATCAGAAGTTTTCAGGATGTAACCCTGGAGGAACGGGAAGAAGCACTTACGCAGCAGGTCATGGAACGCTCCAGGTTTTCCAGGACCGATGACCTTTTTTACTCCGGTCAGACCTATGAGGTTATTTGATCAGAGCCCAGCCATGACAGGGCTGCTTATACCAGGCCGGCAAAACCCAAAAAGGCCAGTGAAAGCAATCCGGCCACCAGCAAATTGATCGGCACCCCCTTCATCCCTTCGGGCAGGTCTGCCAGTTCGAGAAATTCCCGGATGCTGGCAAACACAATCAGGGCAAGGCCAAAGCCCACGGAACTGGAAAAAGCAAAGAAAACGGCTTTTAACAAGGTTCCATTTTCAAGCCCCAGTGCCAGGATGGCAACCCCCAAAACAGCACAATTGGTTGTGATCAAAGGGAGGAAAACTCCCAGTGCCTGATAGAGGGGTGGGCTTACTTTCTTCAGGATGATCTCAACCATCTGCACCAGCGCAGCGATGACCAAAATAAAGGTGATGGTCCTCAGGTAATCCAACCCCATAGGCGCCAGGATATACTGGTGCAGCATGTAGGTAACCATTGTGGCGATGGTCATCACGAACATCACAGCCCCGGTCATGCCCACCGAAGTGGATACCTTGTTCGATACCCCCAGGAAGGGACAGATACCCAGGAATTGGGCCAAGACAATATTGTTGACAAAAACAGCCCCGATAAAAATGATAAAGAATTCCATGTCAAGCCGTTTTATGGGTTAGTTTATTAAAGGCCATGGCCAGATAGGCCAGGGCAATAAAGGCTCCGGGAGGAAGAATAAAAAGGATGAGGGTGTTGGCATCTTCGGCGATAAAGCTGAATCCGAAAATACTTCCGCTGCCGAGTACTTCACGGGTGGCTCCCAAAGCCGTAAGGGCAATGGTAAATCCCACACCCATCCCCAGTGCGTCTACTACAGAACTGACAAGGTTGTTTTTGGAAGCGAAGGCCTCGGCCCGTCCCAGGATCAGGCAGTTTACCACAATAAGCGGGATGAAAATACCCAGCTGTTCATACAGGAATGGGATATATGCCTCCAGGACCATTTCCACGATGGTCACAAAGGAGGCGATAATTACAATGAATGCCGGGATCCGCACCTTGTTGGGGATCTGTGATTTGATCAGGGAGACCACAATATTCGACATCAATAATACAAACAGTGTTGCCAGACCCATCCCAAGGCCATTAAAGGCTGAAGAGGTTACCCCCAGGGCGGGACACATCCCCAGCAACATCACAAACACAGGGTTCTCTTTTACGATACCCTTTAAGAAATTTTGTCTGTTGTCTATGGTATTGCTCATGGCATCTCTTTTTTGGACCCGGGTTTCAATGGCATTTGTGCTATATAAACATCATACGCCAGTTGAGTAGCTTCGGTAAACGCCCGGGTGCTTATGGTGGCCCCTGCCAGGGCGTCGACGGCTCCTCCGTCTTTTTGAACCGCAAGATCGAAGGATGCAGGGTTCTTGCCTCTGAATTGCCTCAAGAACTTATCCCCCTTCATCTTGGTGCCAAGCCCCGGGGTTTCCTTTTGCTCCAGCACGGCGATGTTTATGATTTGCCCATTGGGATCGAAGCCCACCATCAGCTTCACTGGTCCGCTGTAACCGCGCTCTGATACTCCCGTGACTGCCGCCCCCACAAAGACCCCATCCCGGTAGGCGGGATATACCTCAATACTGTCCTTTGCTCCTTCTGCCGCAATGCGGACCGCCTCTGAGACCGGCTGGTTGTCAAACTCTGGGAGAACACTGCCAAGTGCGTCCATTTTTTTCGCCAATCGGGCCTTTGCCTTGGGCTCCAGGGTAAGGTCGTTCACATATCCGAGGGATAAACCGGCAGCCAGGGTGATCGCAAAAAGGACCACCACCATATTGACCAGGGTAGATTCTTTTTTCTTCATGCTCACATGATTTTGGCTTTGATCCTGGAACCGAATCGCCTCGGTTTGAAATAGCTGTTGATCAGGGGGACAAAGGCATTCATGATCAGGATGGCAAATGAAATGCCCTCAGGATAGGATCCGAAAAGCCGGATAACAACCGTGATCACACCGATTCCTATGGCAAAGACGATCATCCCTTTCTTTGTAACCGGGCTGGTCACCAGATCGGTCGCCATATAGAAAGCCCCCAATATCGCACCACCGGCGAGAACGTGGATCAGGGGATTGGCATATTGCTCCGGGTCGATCCACCAGAAGACTCCGGTCATGACGGCTATGGTTGCCAACACCGTGACCGGGATATGCCAGGTTATGACCTTCCGGATGATCAGGTAAATTCCGCCAAGTATGAGCGCAAGCGCGGACATTTCACCCAGGGAGCCTCCTGTGGTTCCCAGGAGCATTTCCATGTTCGAGGGAATGCGACTGCTGATCTGGCTCATCGTATCCCCGTATTGGATCCCGTCCTTGATCATCCCCAGGGTGGTTGCCCCGGTAACGGCATCCACAGCACTTGCATGGTCTGTTCGGGCCAGAGGCCACAAGGTCATTTGCACGGGAAAGGAGACCAGTAAAAATACCCGCCCCACCAGGGCCGGGTTAAAAATATTGAAGCCCAGGCCTCCAAAGGATAATTTTGCCACCCCTATAGCCATAAAGCTGCCAACCACCACCATCCATATGGGCAGCCCTGCAGGAAGGTTAAAGGCGAGCAGGATGCCGGTGATCAGGCCTGAACCGTCACCTATGGTGACATCGGTTTTCAGCAGAAATTTTTGAATGAGATACTCAAACAACAAACAGGAAATCACGGCTGCAGCGGTGGTGATAAAAGCACTGATGCCGAACAGGTAAATCGAGACCAGAAAGGCAGGAATCAGCGCAATTACAACGTCATACATGAGACTGGAAGCAGTTCGCTCTGAATGTACATGTGGTGAAGCGGAAACGATGATTGGCTGGTTGCTCATAGCTACCCTTGATTCGATTCGAGTTGTTTGGCCATGGTTTTGCCAAAGCGTATATAATCCAGAAGGGGTCGGTGTGAAGGGCATACGTAGCTGCATGAACCACATTCGATACAGGTCAGGATATCCTCCTGGGCGGCTTTTTCAAACATGGTCTTTTCGGTAAGATTCATAAGCAAGTGGGGCTCGAGGCCCATGGGGCAAACATCCACACATTCCCCACAACGGATGCAGTTCCTGGGGGTTCCCCGGTTGGCCTCTTCCCCGGGGATTACCAAAATGCCTGAAGTGCCCTTGGTAACAGGCACATCTGTATTTTTCAGGGCCTTCCCCATCATGGGGCCGCCGCTGACAATTTTACGGGTGTTTTCCGGGACGCCTCCCACTTCTGCCAGCAGGTCCGATATGGGCGTGCCGATCCGAACCCAGAAATTGGAAGGGTTTTCCAGCTTTTTTCCTGTTACGGTGACCACGCGTTCGATCAGTGGGCGGTTATGCTGCACCGCCTGGTAAATGGCAAATACGGTACCTACGTTATGAACTACCACCCCTACATCCAGGGGGAGGCCATTTTTGGGGACTTCGCGCTTTAACAAAGCCCTGACCAGCTGTTTTTCACCTCCCTGGGGATATTTGACTCTTAATGCTGCAATTTGGATTCCCGCATCCCTGGGCACCAGCTTCCTGAACAGGTCGATGGCGTCCTTCTTGTTGTTCTCAATGCCTATGATGGCACGCGAAACATGCAGGGCATGCATAAGGATCTTAATGCCGACCAGGATTTCTTCAGCCTTTTCCAGCATCAGGCGATGATCCGCCGTGAGATAGGGTTCACACTCCACCCCATTGATGATCAGGCAGTCCAATTTTCGATCCTCCTTTACATGCAGCTTCACATGGGAGGGAAAGGTTGCGCCTCCCAGCCCCACAATCCCAAAATCAGCAACCCGTTTCAGGATGGCTTCCGGCTCCAGGGTGATTTCACTTTTCAGGGGGTATTCGACCTCCTGAAAATTGGATTCGTTCTTGGCATCCGTCCGGATCACAATGCATTGCTTCTTATAACCGCGCGTATCCACGATCTTGTCGAGCTTGGTCACCGTGCCTGCCACCGGGGCGTGAATGTTAGAGGAGACGTAGCCCCCGGATTTGGCAATGACCTGTCCGATTTCCACCTTCTCCTTCCGCTCCACAACAATCTCTGCAGGGATCCCAATGTGTTGTGCAATGGGCACATATACCACTTTGGGGGGTGGGAGCCTTCGAATGGGCTTGGAGGAGGTCAGCTTATTTTCGGGAGGGTGGACCCCACCTTTTGGAAAGGTCTTAAGCATTGTTCTCTGGCTTTACCGGTTCGACTTTTGGTGAAACTTTGGGCGTTGCCTTTTTCTCCTTCCTGGGGGGGAAATTGGTTTCTATGATCGAATTAGTAGGACAAACTGGAACGCATTTACGGCATAGCGTACAGATCATAGGATCGATATAAGCCAGGTTGTTCTCGATCACGATGGCGTCTTTCGGGCAGGCATCAATGCATTTGGAACATCCGATACAGGCCACGGAACAGGCTTTTCTGGCAATCCCGCCTTTCTCCTCGCTCAGGCAGCCCACAAAGATCTTCAGGTCCCTTTTATGCTTGGGACGCATTTCAATGATGTCCCTTGGGCAGGCATCCACACAGAGCCCACAGGAGGTGCATTTATCGGTGATGACCACCGGGAGTCCTGTGGCTTCATCCATATACATGGCATCAAACTGACAAACAGACACACAGTCTCCATCCCCCAGGCAGCCGTACTGGCAATCGGTCTCCCCACTGTAGATCAGGGACGAGATGGCACAGGATCTGGGACCCTGATACTCGGAGGTCGTCGGCCGTACCTCACAACTGCCCTGGCAACGCACCACGGCCACGGTCGGATCCTTCTCAGCAACCTCTTTTCCAAGTCTTTCCGAAACGATCTTCATGACGTCATTTCCGCCCACGGGGCAGAACAAATCGGAAATATCTTCAGAGGAGACCAGTTCTTCGGCAAAGGCCTTGCAGCCCGGAGAACCGCACCCTCCGCAATTGGCGGCAGGCAGGAGTTCTTCTATCTCTGCAATCAGGGGGTTTTCATAGACGTAAAACTGCTTGGACACCACATAGAGCACCAGGCCGGCCGTGGTTCCCAGCAGGGTCAGAAGGATAACGCTTTGTAGGACTGAATCTTCCATGCTTCAAGAAGTTCTCAGGACGGAGATCCTGAAGGTTCTTTCAAAATAATTCCTGAGCCCGTAAACAGTAAGGTAATAAGGAACTAGTACCAGCAGGGATAACAACCCGGCCACCCACTCCGAAAAAAATACAGAAGCGGTCAACAGGGTCAGGAGCATCAACAGGAATGGAAAAATATAGGCCCAAAAAACCGCTTTGTGCCCAAGATCCTTTCTCAGGATCACTTCCACAGGTTCGCGAAGCTCGAAAGCACCTTTGGTGGTAAAAGGAACTTCTATCTCTTTGCCTGCAGTGCGGGAAACCCCGCACACGGCCTTAGCCCTGCACGACTCGCAATGCACATCCTCGTCCAGTGCGACCACGATGGAACTGTCCCTTATTTCCGAAATTGTTCCTGAGTGGATAAACGCGTTTGTATTCTCTGGCCTTGGTTCCATGACTGTTGTTACTTATCCAGATCACCCTCAATATTCACTAGGTGAAACTACTACATTTCGGCATCCCATTTCATGATATATATCAGAGTTCGGAATTCTCGGACAGGCAATGATTTGTGCCCTGCAGAGGAATTGAAGGCATGTGGAATTTGCGTATCTTCCCTCTCAAAGAAAAATGCGACATGAGAAAATTCCTTTTTGGATGCCTGCTGCTATTGATAAGCAGCTGTGGTCAGCCGGATAAAGATCCTGAAGTGCTGCAATGGGAAGAGCAGGCTTCGCGAGTTACCATTGTTAGGGACGATTTCGGAGTACCCCATGTATACGGGAAAACCGATGCGGATGCCGTGTTCGGCATGTTGTACGCCCAGTGTGAGGATGATTTCAACAGGGTGGAACAAAATTATATCTGGGCTATAGGGCGCCTGGCCGAAGTAGAAGGAGAGGAGGCCCTTTACAGTGATCTTCGGGCCAGGCTGTTCATGACACGACAGGAGGCCATTTCAGCTTATGAGAATGCCCCGCCATGGCTCAGGGAACTCTGCGATGCCTTCGCCGATGGCATCAACTATTACCTTCATACGCATCCCGAGGTAACCCCCCGATTGCTTACGCACTTCGAACCCTGGATGCCCATGTATTTCAGCGAGGGATCCATTGGGGGGGATATCGAGCGGATCAGTACGCGCAAACTCCGGGCGTATTATGAAGAGGGCGTAGCCTTTCCGGAAATGGAAGAAATGGAGCTCAGTCGCAAAGAGGCGGAACTGGAGCCCCAGGGTTCCAACGGGATCGCTATTTCGGGCGATTTGACCACATCCGGAAATGCCCTGCTGCTGATCAATCCGCATACATCCTTTTATTTCCGGGGGGAGATGCATATGGTCAGCGAGGAAGGCCTCAACGCTTATGGGGCGGTTACCTGGGGGCAGTTTTTTATCTATCAGGGATTCAATGAAAAAACCGGATGGATGCACACCTCTACCTATACGGATGTCATTGATGAGTTTGTGGAGAACATTTCCACCGTGGACGGCCAGCCCATGTATCAGTACGGGGAAGAACTGAGGGAGGTTCAGTCGTCCGAGGTCACCTTGTCCTATGTGTCCGGTGACAGCCTTTTACAGCGGTCCTTTCCCATTTATCGAACCCATCACGGCCCCATCACACACCAGTTCGATGAGCGACCTGTGGCATCGGCCATGATGTGGGATCCCGTCAGGGCGCTCGAGCAGTCCTTCGTGCGGACCAAGCAGGCCTCCTATGACGGGTTTAGGCAAATGATGGATATCCGCACAAATTCCTCGAACAATACAGTCTATGCAGATGCGGACGGGACGATTGCATATTTCCATGGAAATTTCGTTCCCCGGAGGGACCCCCAATTCAACTATCGGGAACCCGTAGATGGCAGCAACCCCGCTACCGACTGGCAGGGACTCCATACCGTGGATGAGAACATCCTGATAAAAGATCCGCCCAATGGATGGATTCAGAACTGCAATTCGACGCCGTATACGGCCGCCCTGGAGTATAGTCCCAAACGGGAGGATTACCCCAACTATATGTCCCTGGACCGGGAGAACTTCCGGGGTGTTCACGCTATTGAGCTGCTGAAGGGATCAAAGGGATTTACACTGGACAACCTGATCGAACTGGCCTATGACCCTTACCTTCCCGCTTTTGAGGCATTGATCCCGGGACTTGTGGAAGCTTATGATGCACTTCAGGATAAAGCGGGGTTTCCTGACCAGGCCTTTGAGTACTTGCGGGAATGGGACTTCAGGACTTCCGAAGGATCCGTTGCCATGACCCTTGCCCATTTCTATGGCACCATGTACGGGCGGACGGGGAATCGACCCGAAGGGTTATCAGACATGCAATTGATGCAGTACCTGGGGAATCAATCCCCCTTCGAGGAACGCCTTTCCGTATTCCGTGCGGTCATAGAACAGCTCGAGGCGGATTTTGGAAACTGGGAAATCCCCTGGGGGGAGGTAAACCGGTATCAGCGGCTTACCGGGGAGATCCGACAGCCCTTCAACGACAGCCGCCCCAGCATTCCTGTCGGCCTTGCTTCCGGCAGATGGGGCGCCCTGGCCGCCTATGGAGCCCGTTATCACAATAATACGAAACGCATCTACGGAACCCGTGGGAACAGCTTTGTGGCAGTGGTCGAGTTCGGGGACCGGGTACGGGCCAAGTCCCTGCTTGCAGGCGGACAAAGTGGCGACCCGAATTCTGCCCACTTTGACGATCAAGCTGAAATGTATGCCAAGGCTACGTTTAAAGAGGTGCCTTTCTATGAAGAGGAGGTTAGGGCCCGGGCCGAAGAGACGTATCGGCCGGGAGAGCGATAGGTGCTATTCTTCGTCCTTGACGATGATCAGGGAAGCCTTTGAGCCGGTGGAAAGCAGCCATTTGTTGGAATACAACAAGTTCCCTGCTTCGTCGTACACATCGACCTGTGCGGTATTGGGCCCGGTGGACCCCTGGTTCAGGGCTTCGAATTCAAGCCGGTTGAAACCCTGGTCGAGTTCAAGATTGATGCCTTTGTAGGCCCCGGTAAGCATAAGGTTGTGTTCCACGATTTGCCCGTTGGCAAAGATCCGAACCCGGTCCCCGTCCACATATTCGTGATCCCGGCATACGATGCCCACGAACTTGGCTGAAGTAGTCAGGTCCCCGAGATACATGTCCCCGAAATGCTGTCCCGACTTCCCCTGCTGGCCTTCTGACATGCTCGGTTTCAGCACGAGGTCATGACCAGCTTGTTTAAGGTCCTTGTCCGGCATCATCTGCACCGGATTTTTGTAAAGGTCGTCTTCCAGGTTGAGGTTTGGGGTCTTACCGTAGGTAGAAGGCATGCTAAGGCTTAACCCTTGAGAGTTGTTGGGGTTCACTCCTTTCTCCGGATTGGCCTCAATACGCAGACGCCGGCTGTTCGGGATGTCCGTCTGGCAATACACGGTCCCGGCCAGGGATAAAAGAGTACAAAATGTAAGCAATGACCTCATGCCTCCTTTTTACACCGTAAAAGTAGCAAATACCCTGCCAATCAAAGTTGTAATTTCGTTAAAATGCAGGTTTTCAATCCGGTAGGAAGTAGTCCCTGGCGGCGACTTTCCATGAATTGGTAACCTTTCCGTCTGTTACCACCAGGGCCTGGGGATATTTGATGACTGTAGGACAGATATGCATGGGAATGGCATAGAACACCGTCCCTATCGGGACGTTGTCAGCCGTTTCAGCTGTAATGACCAGGTGCTCCTCGCTCTGCCCGACCTGGCTGTGCTCAGGCAGCTGGGGCAAATAGATCCTGGGGAAGGGCATTTCGGCAGCTACCGCTTTATGTCCCAGGTCCAGGCACAGGGTGTTCGGGGCTGGCTTGCTGATTACCCTGCAGAGCAGGGCAGCGGCAGGCAGGAAGGGCATTTCAGGGAATTGCTGTCCGTAGCGGGCATCCCAAAGCAAGGTCGTGCCGGGGCTGAGCTCCACCCCATCCCGCCGGGCATGAATTGGAAATGTAGGGGAGCCCCCGGCGATTATGGTTGGCACATCCATCCCTGCATCACCAAGTTGATCGGCCAGTCCCCGAACCTTGTCAAATGCCAGGTTGCAGTCTTTTGACCTCGCCTCCGGATCAGGGTTCCTCAAATGCCCGTCATATACATGCAGCCCCCGGCATTCAATGCTTTTGGCCGCATGGATCTTCACATACAGGTCAATGGCTTCTGGTTCGGGAGGGATTCCGGTGCGGTTCATGCCCACATTCAGGTCCATGAACACCCCCAGGATCACGCCGGTGGCGTCGACAGCTTTAGTCAGGTTTTCAAGGGTGTCCGGATGATCTACCAGGGTGGAGAAACGGGTTTTGGGATACCTGGACTGAAGGTCCGCGAGGTATCCCGGTCCGGGCCCGGTGAGGGGATACGCTACCAGGACATCCCTTGCCCCGGTGCGGGCCAATAATTCCGCTTCTGCCAGGGTAGCACACTTGAATTTATAGATGCCTGAATCCAGTTGCATCCGGATGATTTCGGCCATTTTATGGGTTTTGACATGCGGGCGAAGGCGTTCAGCTGCCCCGGCGATCTTAAGCATCTGGTCGATATTGTGCCGAATCCGTCCGGGATAGATCAATAGGGCTGGAGAAGCGATTTGATCTTCAGAAGTTACCTGAAACCATGGATCTGAATGCATACCAAAGTGAGCTAGTGCAGTTTAAAAATAGCTTCGATTTCAACGGCTACATTGTCGGGGAGGAACATGCCCACGGCCGAGCGCGCCCCCACTCCTTTTTCCGGCCCAAAAACTTCAGCCATCAGCTCGCTAAAGCCGTTGATCACGTAGGGATAATCGCAAAAATCGGGACTGCCGTTGACCATCCCAAGGGTTTTGACGAGGTAATTGATCTGGTCAAGGGAACCAAAGTGGGTTTGGATGGTCGACAGCATCGTCTTGCCCACCTGTCGGGCGGCTTCCTTGGCCTGGTCGCGGTCCAGATCCACCCCGGCCCGCCCGCGGATATAGGTTCCGTCTTCTTTCATGGGGGATTGCCCGGATACGTACAGATAGCCCTCACAGACCCGGATGGGTTTATAGAGGCCGGCAGGGGGCGGTGCGGGGGGCAGTACGAGGTTCAGGGAGGCGAGTTTCTTTTCCGGTGAATTATTTTCCATGGATCAAAGTATTGCGTTTAGGGTAAGGACTCCCAAAAGACCCATGATCCCCACGGTGGTTTCCATTAGGGTCCAGGTTTTTAAGGTGTCAGAAATCGTCAGATTAAAATATTCCTTGAAGAGCCAGAAACCACTGTCGTTTACATGTGAAAGCATCAGGCTTCCCGACCCAATGGCCAGCACCATCAATTCGGGGGCCACCCCTGAACTGCCGATAAGGGGCAGCACGATGCCCGCAGCGGTCAGTCCGGCCACTGTAGCTGAACCTACACAGACGCGAATTACCGTGGCAATGCCCCAGGCCAGGATCAGGGGAGAGATCCTGGAGGCGGCCAGCAACCCGCCGATATACTCGCTTACACCGCTGTCGATCAGCACCTGTTTCAGGGCTCCGGCCCCGGCGATAATAAGAAGCACCATAGTGATCCCTGAGACGGAAGCCGCAACAGATTGCATGATCTCCTTCATGTCCTTTCCCCTGGCCAGCCCAAGAGTATAAATGGCTACCAGGACAGAAAGCAGCATGGCAATGACCGGATTCCCCACGAAGGACAGGGCACTTCGGATCCAAAGGCCTTCAGGGAGCAGGAATTCCGATAGGGTGGCAAGACCTATGAGGATAACCGGCAGCAAGGCCGTGAAAACACTGATACCGGTTCCCGGCATTTCATCCTCAGAAAGGACCTTGGGATTGACGAATTCGGCAAGGGGGCTTGCCGGGATCCGGGTGAAGGTCCTGGAGAGCAAGGGTCCTGCGACCACAATTGCCGGGATGGCTATCAGGATCCCGTAAAGCAGGGTTTTCCCGAGGTCGGCCTGAAAAATTTCAGAAATGGCCGTAGGAGCGGGATGCGGGGGCAGGTACCCATGCGTAACAGAAAGGGAGGCCAGCATGGGCATGCCCACATAGAGCAGGGGTAACCCCGTTGCGGCGGCCACAGTGAACACCAGAGGGACCAGGATGACGAACCCTACGGTATAAAACATGGGTATTCCCACGATAAACCCTGTCAGGACCACGGCCCATTGGACATTCTTTTTCCCGAAGCGGCTTACCAGCCGGGTGGTGATCCGCTGTGCAGCACCGCTGTCAGCCACCAGTTTTCCGAGCATGGCGCCCAGACCCAGTATGATCAGCAGGAAGCCAAGGGTATTCCCAATTCCGGTTTCTATCGAAGTGACAAGACGTTCCAGTTCCATCCCTTCGGCCAGGCCAACCCCGAGGGATACGATGATAAAAGCAATAAAGGCATTGAGCTTGAATCGGGCGATTAGCAGGAACAGGAGCAGGATCCCTCCGATTACGATCAAAAGCGGCATACCTCAGGTACGGGTTGGTTTTCGATTTAAAGATAGGATTTTTTGAACCAGATTTTCATTAAGGTCGGGAGACTGGCACAGTCTTGTCTTTCGATGAGGTGGGGGTGGGCTTGAGCCCGAAAAAGGGATGTACCCATTTCAGGGGAAGGATTAAAAACTGATATAACAACAAACATCCGCCGAAGGTGCCTATCGTTAGCAGTGCCGCTTTGGGCCAGAACCCCCAATCCCACTCCATGATAAAATAGGCGAGGATCAGGGTCAGGGTCTGATGCAGGATGTAAAAAGGATAAACGGCCCGGTTGCAGTAGGCGAGGGTTTTGCTGGGCCGGTTGAGATAGACCGCGGCGTACCCAAACAAAACAAAGATCCAGGTCCACAGATTGAATACCTTGACCCCGGCTTCCGTAAAGTGACGCCAGATGCCGTCTTCGAACTGCCAAATAAAGACAAGAAGCAAAAAACTAATCAGCCCCAGGAATAGATTCCGCCTGCGGTATTTCACCACATGATCCCAGAAAGAGGTTCCGCTGGCGATCAGCAGAAATCCAAACAGGAAGAGGGTGCCAAAATTGACCAGGGCGAACCAGTCGCCAACCAGGGCGTGGCTGATTGGAAAAAAGGGCTCCATAAAGGCCTCCCATATATACAGTGGCAAAAGGAAGACCAGCCATCCCCACGGGGTTTGGAGTCGGTATTGCACCCATCGGATGAGCCTGCCTGGGCGATCCTTTATGTTGCGGAATGGCAGGGCCAGCAAAAGTGAGAAAACCAGCAGGTAGGGCAGGAACCAGAGGTGGTGCCAGCTTAAGTTGCCTTCCGGATAAATTCCGACAAAGGACTGAAAGGGAAAGAATTCCCAGTAGGAACCCGTAAGGTCTCCCTGAACCAGCCTTTCGAGGTAAACCTGGGGTGGCACGATCAAAAGCATTCCGAAGATCAGGGGGATTCCCAGCCTGCGGATGCGTTCCCGGGAGTACTGGCCGGCGGAGCGAAAAGAGTACGCATAAAATGTACCCATGCCAGAGATCACAAAAAGGATTGGCAACCGCCATTGATTCAGGAATAACATGGGCCATCTGAGCTCCGGATATATTTCATTGTTCTTTAAATGCCAGCCCCAGGGCACAAAGAACATTCCAACGTGATAGAAGATCAGCAGGGAAAAGACCCCTACCCTGAGCCAGTCCAGGTCATAGCGACGTACTTTTTTCATCAGTATAAGATTTATCACAAAGCTCTCGGCTTTTTCTTATAAATCCCTGAATTTGATGCGGATATCTGTTCGGTTTTGCAATTCCGAACGCTTTTGTCTGTGGTTACACCTTTTTCATGTACTGCGTAGGGGATAACCCGGTACGTTTCTTAAAGGCCTGATAGAAAGATGACTTTGACCGGAACCCTACACTTTTTCCAATCCCCTCTATGGTGAGGTGCCGGTACTCCGGGGACCTCAGCCGCTTAATGGCAAGTTGGATCCGATACCCGTTTACAAAGTCACTGAAATTTCCATCGGTCTGCTGGTTGATCAGCCTTGAGATGATGTTGCGGTGCGTTCCAAAGGCTTCAGCCACGTTCTTCAGGGAAGGGCTTTGGGAGGTAAAGAATTCCTCCTTCGAAACAAATGCCTGCAATTCCTCTAGATTAAGGGCCAAATCCCTACCTGGTGACGTTTCGTATTTATCGCTCATCCAGGCCGGCTGAAAAAATCGGGATTCCAATATCAATGCAATGCCACCGGTATAGATAAACGCCGTTGTAAATAGGGTGATATAGTGATCCCCGCCATCATCATCGTAATTGGCATAAACCAGGACCAGGATCGAAAGAATCGTAAAAATGGAGATTAAGGCGATCCCTACAAATCGGTATCTGGAAATTCGCATCTTGCCCGCAGGGTTTCCAAATTGTTTGCGGTGTTTCGCCCACAGGTGAATGGAAAGCAGGGCATAGAGGCTGAAACCGATCAGAATGAACCAATCCTGTAGATCTTTTATTTTCTGATACCCGTATGTAGTCCCTTCAGGCACCCGGGCAAATGGAAGATCCGAGAAATACGCCCCTTTGTAGGCGTTGTATTTGACTGAAAGGGGTTCCAGGTAATACGGGATTTGTGATAGTGCATATAAAACTGCAGGCAGGAAATGCAGGGCAATCGCCCACCATGGAAGGGGGCGTTTTAAGATCAGAAATCGGATGCTGAGATATAAGAGGGGCGCCAACAGGAGTGTAAGTGGCTCGGTAGCGTCATTCCAGGCCAGGGTGTATTTCATCCATCCTGTGTAGCAAAGGAAGGTGTCCAGGGTGACGATTGAAACGCAAAACAACAAAATGGCGTAATACCTCAAAGCCCGGTTGCTCCGTGATGCCCGGACCCAGATGAGGATGGGCAGGAGGAACCCCAACAGCACCCCCGAGAATACCAGGTAGGAGATCAGGTTGTGCCGGATCGGGATTTGTGCAATCAGTTCGTCCAGTAGGGTCATAGGTGCTCAGTCCTTTGTGTAATCGGCGAGTCTTTGCGGCCCCTCCAGCAGCAATCGGACAACTCTTAAATTGCCTTCTTCCGTCGTGGCGATTTGCCATTTGATCAGGCTGATCGCTCCGTTTTCGATCTCCAGCCCTGTGATGCTCCTGGGGTGTACGCAGCTACCGTCGTTGAAAAACGGGATCTCCCCCGGCTCCGGGAATCGCGGGCGGTGGGTGTGACCGGCGATGGTAATGAGCAGGCCGCGCTTTAAGATCCATTTTTTGATGCGCTTTTCAATGCGGATGAGCTCTTTGTAATTCTTTGCGGGGGAGGTGGGGTCGGCAATCCCCCAGACCTGAAGCGGTTTCCAAAGGACACGAACCATAAATCGGCTGAGCCGCCAAAAGGTATAATTCCACCAGTCCGCCTGGTGTCCGTGACAGAGGAAGAGTTCCTGTCCGGTCTTCTGATGCCTCAGGATCAGGGCTTCATGGTACGTAAGCCCCTGGAAAAGGGCTTTGTCCTTTCCATCGATGGGTTCAAAATAACTGCTGAGGTGTTTTTGAACATATGACGGATCCTTATAGACCATATCGTGGTTGCCCCAAAGCATGTGCAGCCGATTTTCCAGGAAGAATTTTTTCAGGAGCTGATAGACATTTTTGTGGGCCTCAAATAAGGAATCGAAGTGCAGGTTCTCCCAGAGCTCATCCCCATCACCCAGCTCCACGTAATGAAACCCCTTGATAAAATACTGGTTCAGGGCGTGAAAGTAGATATTCCGGTTGTTGGCAAATTCATCTGCAAAACTATTGTCACCCCGGTGACAATCGCTAAAGAGAATAAACCTGGAGCTATCGTCAAAAGGGATCACCTTGGCTTCCCGGTATGCCCGGTCGAGGCGCTTCTGAGCATTCATCTGATCCAGTTCGGTGAACGGTTTGTGCCGGGCAGAACCCGGCGAAAAATAGGGCCCTTAAATCCTTTTGTAATTTTTCGGGCTTTTGGGAGACTAATTGACGCACCCATAAGTAAAGGTATGCAAAAAGAACTACCGTTAAAACACCTGATCAGCTTTGACAAGTATCTCAGGCATTACGACGACCTTGCCATAAATGGCAGCGAATTAGAAAGGGAATATGCCGGACGTATCCTGAAAATTGTGGCCCCCTATCCAGAGTTGCGTGAGGGATTTGCGGATATATCCCTGCTCGATGCGCGCATGGAACTCATAAAGACCATTGTAGCTGACGCTTTCGCGGGAGTGCTCGGAGATAATGAGATCAAGGCAATATCGCTTCCCTACTACAATGTCCTGTTCAACCCCACCCGGCGCCTGAAAAAGATACTTGATGCGGCAGGTCCCGGGTATGAACCCCTGTTGATGAGTCAGGAAGAGGGCTTTGACTACATTATGGCGGCGACGGTCATCCTGAATTTCTATTACGGCTACCAGCTGGATTACAGCCGGCCTTATATGTTTGAAATACCGGATGGGAACGGGGTGTTGCGGTACTATCGTATTATGTACAATGCTGAATTCATGGAGATCCTCCCTACGGAGCACTCCCCTGAAATCACCCAGGACGATGTAGACCAGCTGCTCTCCCGCCCCAACGATCTTGATTTCTGGAAGCAGATGATCCCGCCGGACAGCTTCCAGGCAAAGGGTTTTGTGATTGCCAACATGTTTGATGTTACAAATGAATACGCCATATCAGCCATTAAGTCGAAGCTGATCGGGGGCAAGGAAACCCGGCAGGAGGAAAATTTCTTTAGCGAATTGCGCGAGACCTTCCGCTCCTTTTTTAAGCTGGAAGATTTGGACATTGGTTTTATCTCTTATAACAAGCAACGGGATCAGTTTGAGAAAATACAGGGGGAGCGATTCAAGAGCTTTATCCTAAGGGAGCAGGGCCTTCAAACCTGTGACCGGGCGCTCTGTGAGGCAGCCTTTGAGAAACTATTGCGGCAGAAGACCTATTTTGTGGTCCCTGATGTCGAAAAGTATCTCAGTCAGTGCGTCGGGGAGGGCTTTTATGAAGGCCTGATCGAGCAGGGGATCGGCAGCGCGATTTTTGCTCCCATTTCGGATGGTGGCGAATTGTTGGGCGTCCTGGAACTGGTATCCCCCAGGACCAACGTCCTCAATGGCGTGAATGCGACTAAGCTTGATGATGTGATGCCCTACATAGCAGGTGCCATAGTACGCTCCAAGATTGAGGAGGAAAACCTGGTCGATGCGATCATTCAGAATAAATACACGACCATACACCCCTCTGTACAGTGGAAGTTCAGGGAGGAAGCCAAGCGATATATCCGCGAGAACCGGCAAGGGCATCAAACCAGATTTCAGGAGATCAGTTTTGCCGAGGTTTATCCCCTTTACGGGCAGGTTGACATCAAAAAGTCCTCCCAGGCCCGGAATGAAGCCGTCCAGCGGGATCTTCTCATACAGCTTTCGGGGATCAGGAAAGTGATGGATAAGGCTATTGAAAAGCTTCGCCTTCCGATCTATGAGGAGCTCATCTTCAGGGTGGACCAGTATATGAAGGAGGTCAATGAGGTGCTGCATACAAACAGCGAACAGGGCATCTTCAACTTTGTACAACAGGAAATCGTGCCGGTGTTCAGGCATATCAAATCCCTGGATCCGGAGTTGGCCGAATTGGTGGAGGAATATGAATCCGGGATTGATCCTCAGACACACTCCTACTACGACCACCGGAAGAATTACGACCAGAGTGTCCATGAGATCAACCAGTCCCTGGCATCGCTCCTGGATGAGCGACAGGAAGATGCCCAGAGGATGTACCCCCACTACTACGAAAGGTTCAAGACGGACGGGGTGGAACACAATATGTATGTGGGAGACTCCATTTCCGGGGATCGCCCCTTCGACAAGCTATACCTGCAGAATCTGCGGCTCTGGCAGCTGCAGGTCATGGTTGAAATGGAAAATGCCCATTACAACCTCAAGCCCTCATTGCAGGTACCCCTGGATGTGTCTTCCCTGATTATGGTGCACAACAGTTCCCTGGGTATCCGTTTCCGAATGGATGAAAAACGATTCGATGTGGATGGGACGTATAACGCCCGATACGAGGTGATCAAGAAACGGATCGACAAGTCGTATATCAAAGGAACCCGGGAGCGCCTCACCCAACCCGGCAAGATGGTCATTGTATATTCACAGAAAAAGGACGAATTGGAGTACCTTAGATATATCGCCTTCCTGAAGTCCAAAGGGTATTTTAACAACAATGTGGAAATCGTAGAACTGGAAGCCTTGCAAGGGGTTTCCGGCCTCAAAGCTATCCGGGTCGAAATCCTCTACCGGCAGAAAGAGGACAAACAGCAGACCTACACCTATGAAGACCTGATGGAAGAACTGAGGTCCTGACGATTAAGGAAGCTCCAGGACCCTTTCAGGGCCGTAGAATTTCAGGGCAAAGAAGAAAACCAGGACCGAAAGCACCATGCCGATAATGAATATGGTATAGGTCCATCGCAGGAGCTTGTATTTCCGGTTTAGCACCTTGCCAAGATAGTACAGGTCCATGGTAAGGCTGTCGTAGACATATTGCTGATCCCTGGTGAGTTCCCGCATGGCCCATTGGAAATCTTCCAGTTTCATTTGATGGAAATTCCCGAAGAACAGGAGGTTTACCTTGCGTTTTTTTACATCTTCCCGGGTGAAGGAACCCCCGGATATGTTGGGACGGGTAGCCATCACGGAGAGGATCATGGAGGCGATGCTGAAGATACAGAAGATCACTGTGGGAAGGATCAGGTAGTCATTGCTGGGATTGTCCAGCTTCGGGATTAAGTTGGCAATAACCAGGGACAGGATGATGGCGTTGACCGACAGCAGGATATTGGCCTTTGTATCGGCAATATCACTTAACTTCAGGTGGTTCCGCATGGTGACCCGATACATGGTCTGGATGCCCCGTTCTGGGTTTTCCTTTTTGAATTTAGCCTTCAGAAGTTCTTTTTTGGCCAGTTTCTTGGCTGCCTTTTTTTCCTTGATCAGTTTTTGGAGGTTCTTCTCTTTACCCGGCTGCCAGTTTTCCACGGCGTAATCCGTATTGAAGCGGTGCTCGTTTTGGAACATCTCGATATTGGCATCAAGCCATTCTTCATTGCTGTAGTGTGCGAGATCCAGAAGGCCGAGTTCCCGACGGAGCGTCTCCGAGATCTCTGTGAAACGCTCATTGCCCAGATGGGCCGCATCCGCATCCCGGATGATCTCTTCCTGAAGATTCTGGGGTTTGTGGTAGCGCTCGGTGGCAAGAATCAAATTGCATACCCGATCAATAGTCTCCGGCTCGCATTTCTGTGCCTTCAGGTATTTCCGGGCTATTTCAGAACTCTGTTTTTCATGAGCATCACTTCCCTTTGTATACCCTGTATCGTGTAGCCACGCAGCCAGGAGTAAGCTCTCCTGCTCTTTTGCGTCTAATGCGTAGTGTTCCAGCAAATCTTTCGTATTTTGAACCACTCGCTGCGTATGCAACAGGTTGTGATACAAATAGCGTTGGTCCAGATCTTCCGAAAGTAAGCGGGTCACAAAGGATTCAACAGTCTCCAGGAGTTTAGTCATGAGATCATTGCTTGGGAATACAAAGTACAAAAATTTGGTGGGTCACCGGGTTTTTGGAGGTGCCTCAATTTGGGCGATTCTCATCATCCTGATGGGAAATGCCTGTGCCACGGCAGATACCAAATATCTGGATCCCGATGCGGCGGTTGCCCCAAAACCTGTTCAGGAGGTAATACACACCTTCTATCTAATTGGTGATGCCGGGCTCTCGCCCATGGATACGCTAAATCCGGTACTGCTCCGGTTTCGTGATCGTCTGGCCAAAGCCACCGGGAATACCACGGCCATCTTCCTGGGGGATAATATCTACCCTGCGGGTTTGCCTAAGAAATCCGATCCTGCCTACACCCAGGCAAAGAATAATCTGGATGCACAGCTAAAAACCCTGGAGGATTTTAAGGGAAGGCCTGTTTTTATTCCGGGAAATCACGACTGGTACAACGACGGAATCAAAGGCCTGGAGCGGCAGGAAAAATATATCCGCAAGTACCTGGACCAAAAGGATGCCTTTTTGCCAAAAGATGGTTGTCCGCTTGAAGTGAACGCAATTTCCGAGGATGTCCTCCTCATTGCCATCGACACAAAGTGGTATCTGGCTAATTGGGACAGGACCCCCAGCATTAACGACGACTGTGAGATCAAAAACAGGGACAAATTCTGGGCGGAACTGGAGAGTGAGATCAAGAAAAACGCCGATAAAACCATTCTGATTGCCGCGCATCACCCGGTATTTACCTATGGAGAACACGGGGGCCAGTTTACCTGGAGACAACAGTTCTACCCCGCAAAAGGATTGGGACCACTACCTGGCCTGGGTTCCCTTGTCAACCTGTTTCGTAAAACAAGTGGTGCTTCTACGGAAGACCTCTATAATCCGAGGTATCGCGAGATGCGAAAGCGACTCCTCACTCTGGCATCCTATGGGGAACGGGTGGTTTTTGCATCCGGGCATGAGCACACCCTTCAGTATATTGTCGAGGAGGGTATACCTCAAATCGTCAGCGGGGCAGGTGCAAAGACAGGCGCAACACGGCAGCTGGGGGGTAGTCAATTCTCGACCGGGATGGGGGGTTACGCCGTCCTGGAGGTGTATCCGGATAAAAACTCACGAGTCTTCTATTACGGGGTTGACATAGACGGAACTGAGGAATTCCTGTTCTCAAAAGAAGTATTTGCCCCTGCCGATGAGGAAAAAGAAGGAGCCAGGTATGCAGCTGATTTTGCACCAACCGTGAAGGCTTCGGTCTACACTGCAGAAGAAGTTCAGAAAGGCAAGGTATACCGGAAGATGTGGGGTGAGCGCTACCGGTCGTATTACGGGACTGAGGTCAGGGCAAAGACGGTCAGGCTTGATACCCTTTACGGAGGCCTTGTCCCTGTTCGAAAGGGTGGGGGACAGCAATCCAAGTCACTACGGCTTCAGCATGCCAGCGGGAAGGAATATGTCATGCGGGCTGTCCGGAAGCAGGCTGAACAAAATCTGCAGGCACTGGCTTTCCCCGATCAGTATATCATGGGAGAATTCGAAGGGACCACCCCGGTTAATTTCCTTCAGGATCTCTATACGGGGGCACATCCATATGCCCCGTTTACCCTGGGTCCACTTTCTGATTCCCTCAAGATATACCACACCAACCCACAACTGTTTTACGTTCCCAAACAACCCGCCCTCGGTTCCTATAACAGGGATTTTGGGGATGAGCTCTATATGTTGGAAGAGCATGCTTCCAGCGGTCACGATACCCTTGGAAGTTTCGGATATGCCAGGAATATCGAAAGCACCTATGCACTCCTGGACCGACTCCGGGAGGATGAGAAATACCAGGTGGATACCGAAATGTATATACGTTCCCGCCTATTCGACATGCTTATCGGCGACTGGGACCGTCATCAGGATCAGTGGCGGTGGGCGGAATTCAGGGAGAAGGATTCTGACAGGGTTTTATACAGGCCCATTCCAAGGGATAGGGACCAGGTGTTTTCCATTATGGGGGATGGATCCATTGGCTGGTTCTTGACCCGAACCCTGCCGGCGGTAAAGAAGATGGAAGGTTTCGGTCCCGAGATTAGAAACGTACGCACCTTGAACACCAATGCGTTTACCCTTGATCGGACTTTGCTCAGCCAAACACAGCTCGATACCTGGCTGCAGCAGGCAGCGTATATCAGGGAACGGTTGACTCCGGCGGTCATCGACCGTTCTTTTGAGGGGTTCCCCCCAGAGGTTCGCGATTCAACCCTACAGCAGTTAAAGAGGCATTTGCTGCAACGGGCTGAAGGACTGGAAAAGTATGCCCGGGAATATTTTGAAGAGTTGCAGCAGTATGTCATTGTGCAGGGGACCGATAAGGACGATTGGTTTGTAATATCAGCAGCAACCGGCGGAGGAGTTGCGGTATCCGGATACAGGATCATAGGGGGTGAGCCAAGCACCGAATTCTTCCGAAAGGAATTCAATTCGGAGAGTACCCGGGAAATATGGCTATACGGGCTGGATGATCAGGATCGCTTTGAAATAGACCTGCCCTCTTCGAACCGCATTAAAGTACGGATCATCGGGGGATTAGGGAAGGACGAATACATTGTGAACTCAGGAAAGAAGGTCACCATATACGACTACAGGTCCAAAAAGTCTGTCCTCAAGGGAAAAGGGAAAGCGAAAACCCTCTTCACGGACGACTACGAGATCAATACCTTCCAGCCGCTCCGGCCCGGCAACACCACGCGCCAGCTTTATCCCATATTGGGTTATAACCCCGACGACGGGGTTAAACTGGGCCTGGGATACACTTTTACCCGGTACGGTTTCCTCAGAAACCCCTTTACCACAAAACACGCCTTGGGAGCAGCTTACTATTTTGCCACTAATGGTTTTGAGTTCGGATACTCCGGAGAGTTTGCCCGGGTGTTTGGGAACTGGAACCTGCAGCTTGAAGGCAGGTATACCAGCCCGAATTTCACCTATAACTTCTTTGGGTTTGGGAATGAAACCCCGAATTTCGAGGACGAGCTGGGGCTGGATTACAACCGCGTCCGGATGCGGATCCTGGATCTGAGCCCTTCATTGACCTGGCGGGGTCCGCTGGGGGGGAGCATGAACCTGGGGCTTTCCTACCAGTATATCGATGTCGAGCAGACGGAAGGCCGTTTTATAAGTGAATACTATCAGGACAACGATGCGGAACGCATTACTGAATATGCAGGCGTCCAAGGGAAGTATGCATATGCCAACCGGGACAATGAAGCCTTTCCCACCCTCGGTATGGATGCCTCACTGGCCGTAGGGTACAGGCGGGAGGTTTCGGGTACCGAACAGGATTTCGGATACATCATCCCTACCCTCTCCCTGGACCACAGGCTGATCCCTTCCGGAAACCTGGTGCTGGCGACAAGGTGGAAGGCCCACTTCAACCTGGGAAACGGATATAATTTCTTTCAGGGTGGTCAGATAGGTGCCAGCGATGGCCCCCGGAGTTATAGAAACCAGCGATTTACGGGGAAGACGGCTTATTACCAGCTGACCGATCTGAGGTATCAGTTCCGCCAGATGCGAACCTCCCTTTTTCCGCTGGCGCTAGGGGTATTCTCGGGCTTTGATTACGGCAGGGTATGGCAACCGGGAGATTCATCCAGCCGTTGGCATACGTCCTATGGGGGCGGCATATTTGCCAATGGGGCCAGGAGGTTCAGCGCCAATGCGGCTCTGTTCCACGGAGCTGAGGGATTTCGGTTCTCTTTTGGGCTTGGATTTGACTTCTAAGGAAGGGGAAAGGCATACAGGTTTCCCCCGGCCCGCATCACCCGTTCATCTGCCAGGTACAACAGGTCGTTTCGAACAAAGCAAATGGCCTCGAGTTGGGTAGAGGCGCCCAGATTGATGGTCCGGTCCGGTCCGCTGCCAAACTGCTTTTTATCAAAATCATCAAAGATCCAAAGGGTCCCATATCCGAGCAGGACCAGCCGTTTGCCGTTCGGGGAGAGGGCGGCATCCGTGACCCTGCAGGAACTTCGGTCTTCACAGGTGGAAAACTGAAATTCCGCCTTCGCGACATATTCCCCGGGTTTGTCCGGAATACTGTATACGTAGGCTTTTCCATTAAAGGGATCTGCCTGATTCTTGGTAATGATATAAAGCCGGTCTTTGTAATGAAAAAATGCTTCCGCATCGAAACGGCGTTCGGCAAAAGGGGGAGGGAAGGATTTCTGGTCCGGGTACCGGAAACGGATTTGCCTGGCCGGGATCTTTTCGCCCTTTTCGACATGTGGATTGGGAAGCTTATGGATTGCCAGGTTCTTCCGCTCGCTCTTATTATTTCCAAAATCCCCTATGTATAAATTGCCAAGGCTATCGCTGCAGAGGGCTTCCCAGTCCTTGTTTTTGGCATTGGAGACCTCAAAGGTAGCGACGATTTCTCCCTTTGTATTGATCCCGTAGAGGTTGTCCGCATTCCCGCCATCTTCTATCACCCAAAGGGTTTTCCCGTCCAGGGTGGTCATTCCGGAGCATTCATTCAATTTTTTGGGCAGGGAGGCAGAGGCTTTCAGCCGGCCGTATCGGACGCAACCGGAAAGAGTTATAGCAAGCAACATGAATCCCCAAAGTATTCGCATCGGATATGGCGTTAAGCGCTAAGCGATGTCAAAAATACGGTTTTACCTCTGAAACAACAGTCGTTGCAAAGAAATCCAGCCCACAAAACGGCTGTTGGGAACGGACTTGGCTTAAGGAGGAAATCATAGTTGCCGATTCCTGATCATTAACTAGACCACCAGTAAAACCCTTGCCTAACTCCAGAATAAGGCGTAGATGACCGAAATGATGATCAGGGCGGCAAAAGCTCCGATATTGAATTTCGGGCTGGTCTTAAACAGTTCCCGGGTAAGCGGGATTCCCTTGGGATCGTCTGCCCCGTTATTCTGCCGGAGGCTTACCAGGACAATAATACCCATAGTCAGCAAACAGGTATATCCCATCTGGTCCAGGAAAGGCACATCCACAAAGAATGGACTATCCGACCAGCCGTTCTGCCCCACCTTGAAGTAGAGTGCAATCGGGATGGAAGCAAGGGCCCCTACAATGGCAGCACGATTGGTTGTTTTTTTCCAGAATAAACCGAGGATGAAGACCGCCAGGATCCCCGGGCTAACCAGTCCGGTATATTCCTGTATGAATTGAAAAGCCTGGTCGATCCCTCCCAGCAATGGCGCCATGATACAGGAGACCACCAGGGCTACAGCCGCAGTCATCCTTCCCACGTTGACCGTTTTCTTGGAAGAGGCATTCGGATTGATGTATTGACGATAGATGTCCATGGTAAAGATCGTGGAGGTGGAATTCAGCATGGAAGCCAGGGAAGATACGATGGCCGCGGCAAGGGCTGCAAAAGCTACTCCTTTAAGTCCAACCGGGAGGAATTGCAACAACCAGGGATAGGCTTTGTCTGCCTGATCCAGGGAGGGCACATTGTTCATGGCAAGATCTCCCAGGCGATCCATGGTCGTGGGATCATTGACCATTACATAAGCGGCTATTCCCGGTACCACAACAATTACAGGGATGATGATCTTCAGAAAGGCTGCCAGGATGATCCCTTTCTGGGACTCCCTGAGCGATTTCGCTGCCAGGGTCCTTTGGATAATATACTGGTTAAAGCCCCAATAATAGAGGTTTGCCACCCACAACCCGCCCACAAGGACCCCCAGGCCGGGAAGGTTTTTATACTCGGGGTTGGATTTGTCCAGGATCATCGCGAATTTATCAGGGACGGCTTCATAGACCGTTTTCATTCCGGCAAAAACGCCATTGCCATCCGATACGGCATTCAGGGCGAGATAGGTGGTGACCAGCCCGCCCAGGACGAGGAAGATCACCTGGATCACATCGGTCCAGGCCACCGCCGAAAGGCCGCCGTAAAGGGAATAGGCCGCCGCGAAGAGGGACAGTCCGATTACTCCGTAGAGCATGGGAATGCCCATGATGGTTTCCAGGGCCAGGGCCCCGAGATATAACACAGAAGCCAGATTTACAAAGACATATAGGGCGATCCAGAACACGGCCAGAATGGTCTTCAGGGTTGTGGAATACCGCTGTTCCACAAATTCCGGGATGGTGTACAGGCCTTTATTGATAAAAATTGGCAGAAAGAATTTTCCTACAATAAGAAGGGTTATTGCGGCCATCCATTCATAGGAAGCAATGGCGAGACCCACTGCAAAACCGGATCCCGACATTCCGATGAACTGTTCTGCCGAGATATTGGCCGCTATCAAAGACGCACCGATGGCCCACCAGGGAAGAGATTTGCTGGCCAGGAAATAATCCTCCGCGTTTTTCTGGTGGCCTTTTTTATCTCTGGAGACGTACAGCCCGACAGTGAGAATCAGCAGGGCATAGGCTATAAAAATAAAATAGTCCCAAAATCCGAAGGTAGAGGTCATGGTTGTTTTTAGTTAGTTGGCTTCTTGCTAAAATAAGAGATTCCGGATAAATCCTTCCATCTTTATGTAAAATGTTTATCGCTAGGGGCTTAACATTCGGGTACGGCAATGGGTGTTGCCCTCAACCGGAATGCGATCTCCGTGAAGTAGTTATAAAAATGGTCCTGGCGCCCGGCCGGGATCAGGGCTTTTATGGAATGGCTATTGCGCTTCTTCTTTCAACGGCAGGTAGATGTCCGCCTTCCATCGCAGGGCATCTCCTCCCATATTCGGATTGTTGTAGAAAACTTCTACCGGGGTTTCCTCTACTTCCAGTCCTTCTTTTTTTGCGTAATTCAAAAGGGCGTACCAGGCCCGGTCTGAAGTGATGTAGTTCCCGTTATAAGTGGCTTTGATCGCTCTTTTTGGGAAGATTCGGTTGTACTCGATCTCCGGATGTCGGGGAAGCCGTTCTGAGCGGATGATGGGAAAGCAAAAATTATAGTCGAGGCTGTCCTTATCCCTGTTCCACTCCTTTACGATGATCATGGGGGGACCATTCATGGCCACCTGATTGTCGATAAGGAGATTGCTCAGCAGCATGTAATTCGCCATCATCCCTTCGGCCTTGCCGTGCTGGGAGGTCTTAAGATTCACTGAGGCATAAAACGTGCTGGGCAGTTCGGATTCTCCATCAATTTGCACCTTGAAAAGGTCAATATGTGCATTGAGGTCCTCCATAAACTTCGATACATAGGCAACCCCGGATTCCTCAATGGCAGCCTCAGTAAACGGCACCAGGATTTTGTTTTTGACACTGTGCTCGGGATCCTTGATTCGGACGGAAACCCGGGAGGTGCTGTCGGTCAGGGGTTCAATCTTCCAGTGATACTCGTGCACGGAGTCTCCCACCTGTACTTTTTGCTCCAGATGACGCAGGTCTTTCTCTACCACCTGGGTACCCTGAACGCCTACAGCTTTATGCCAGAGCTTGATGGACTGGTTGATGGTCCCCGGGAAGGTGTTCGCCTCAAAACGAACCACATAGTCATAGGGATAGATAAAAAGGTAACCGATCAGGATTGACAATAAAAGGATAAGAATGCCAACTAATGTCTTTTTCATATCAGATTATGGGTGGGTTTTCAAAATTTCGGTTGTTGTTTCTGCTTTTTATAACGTTCCTCCGGTCATTTCCGCGTTCTCCCTCATCTCCAGGTGGTCTATGACGAATTTTCCGAGATCCCGGCCCTGCTTTACCCCGATCTCAACCGCCTTTCGATAGTGGATACCCCCGTACATCCGGCTGATCGCTGCCTCGTCTGCCGCCTGGTTAAACGATGTAAAGCTCCGTACCGGGAGGCCATATTTGAGCTCCGTGTCATCGTCAAAGGCGAATTCTTCGCCGAAAATATCCGTTAGGGCAACCGCCGCGGCTCCCGAAACTACGCTGTGTCCACTGGTGTATTCGGGAAAGGGCGGCGTTTGGAGCACGGGCTTCCAGCTTTCATCAATATACTCGTTGATCAGGGTTTCCGGCCTGATGAGGTTGCTGCGATATTTTTCATCCCAGCAGCTGATAAAGGCATCTGCGATCGCTATGGAGGTTTTGGTGTAGGCAAACAGGGTGTCGTCGAAATCACTATTTGTCTTGCGGCTGGCGATCTTGGCAATCCCAATCCAGTGTGCACCGGGACTGATCTTTTTGGTAGCGAACATCAGGTGCCCTCGCGTCACCGATACGTAGGGGTTGCAGTCCCAGAACTGTGCTATAGCGACCTCTTCCGACGTATCGCCTTTTTCGGTGATTTCGTTGCTGATATCGTAGACCTCCTTGACCTCGTTGTAAAAATCGGAGCCCGCTTCCATGGAAAAAGGAGGGGGGGGCAAGGGCTTGAACTGGGCAGCTGAATCTATTACAAAAGGCCGGATCTTGTTCCAGTGTGGCTCAATGCCCTCCATGTAAGACGGGGGGGTGGGCTGCCAGCGCGCCGGATCTTCCGTGTCCACAGTAAATTTGGACATGGTCCGGGTTTGATTGTAGTTATCCCCATCCATCCACTGTACAATGTGCTCTGCTACCTTCAGGCCATAGTCACGGGCACGACGAAATTCCCCGGGGTTTTGGTCCTCCCATACCTCGTAGAGGCTGTCTCTGAAAGAGGTAACCCGTTCCTCAGAGAAGATGAGCCTCCGTCCCAGGTCCATATGCGCGATCAGGGCCGCAAGTCTGTAATTCATGGATTCGCCAGCATCGGGTTGAGGGATTCCCGATAAATCGGGAACCTGACCTGCCAGGGAGCGGTACTCCTCGTTGTGCAGCGCCATGATTTCATAGGCGCCTATATTGGGGTATGCATAAACCCGGCTTGCCACGGGGGGGCTGAAGATATCGTGCACCATCACTTCTGTAAGCTTATCCACAGAGGCGTGCAGGTCCTCGGCTGTTATTTCAATGGGTTCAGTTGCTGTTTGGCAGGAGCCCAAAACCAGGGCAAGCATCAGAATTATGGCAGATGTTATTCTCATCATTTATTTTTTTTGTTCGTTAATTGGTAAACTTCTGCCGGGGCGTCGTTAAAGACGGCCAGCAGGTAAGGTTGGTTGTCTATATGGATAACGGAAAGGTGCCGGATGGATTTGTTCATAAGATCCAGTCCGATCTGATTTCCCATCAATACTTCCTGTTCCCCCTGTATAAGGGCACCCGGGAAAGCATCCAGCCGTCCCTGATGTGGTTTTACTCCAAAGTAGTTTCCACCGGCGAGCACCTCCTCTGTTCCGTCCCCGTCGTAATCAAAGACGTGAAACGCCATCAGCGGTGCGGTCTGCAGGGCAGGGGGGAAGGGGTGAAACACGAATTTTCCGTTTTCGTTCTTGAGATACCCTGAACCCAATTCGGTTGCCTCCCGTAATTCGGCTTTTTCAAGTTGTTCAGGCGTAAAGATCTCCGCTACGGACCTGCCCGCAAATGCCCTGTAACTGGGGTATTTCCTCCGCAGCATCACCATTTGGGACCCGAGCTCATCCAGCCCCACCAGCGGGTAATACGCCCCGTCTTTGGAGATGGCCACGACCGTTTCAGTACTCCCATTTGCATCGAAATCCGAAAAGTACATCACAAGAGGAGCTTCCATGGAAGCGCTGAACTTCGAATTCAACCCCCAATTCCCCAGCACATAGTCCATATCCCCGTCCTGGTCCAAATCAAAAGGGGCAAGGGCCTGCCATAAGCCGGACGGTCCCGTATCTGACCCCTTGAATATTCCATTTTCATTCCGAAAGAAGCGGGGCGCCATCCATTCCCCGACCACAATAAGGTCCGTGTTCCCGTCCCCGTCGAAATCACTCCAAAGCGCATCCGTGACCATACCCAGTCCATTGCCCGGGAAATCCTCCCGGATCTTAAATTCCCCCCGGTTATTTTCCAACAGGTAACTGTCCGGTTGTGCCCCAAACTGGCCGGTGATCCCCTGGTTCCCGACGAAGAGGTCCAAATCCCCATCCTGGTCAAAATCAAAGGGCCTCAAAACAGCAGTATTGGCAAAATTTTCCAGGAATGGGAGTTCTTCAAAATCAGTTTCGGTTCCCAGGAAGTAGCGGTCGAGCAGGGGTTGAGCCTTCCCGAAGAAGTCATCACCCCCAACCCCAATGATGAGATCGCTTTTTTCGTCCCCGCTGAAGTCTGCCAGGACGGCTGTGACCTCTTCCGGGACTGAGTCGTTCTGCAACCCCGGGTAGAACTGTTCTATAAATGTAGTATCCCGCTGCAGGTAGACCCTGGAGGGCTTTCGTTTTGATCCTCCAAAGTATAAGTCCTCTCGACCATCCCCATCCAGGTCTCCCCTGGCAAAGGCTGGCCCCCGGTCGGCCAGGCTGTAGGGCAGGAGCTTCTCCCGGTTGAAGTCGGTATACTTGTCTTCCTCGTGGATAAAATCAATGCCGAGGTTTCCATCCAGCTTTTTGAAAACCGGAGTGGCCACACGGGCATGGAGTGCAGTGTAATCATATGGACGCGTTTGCTGCTTTTCTACCAGCAGCTGCTGGCCTGTAGGGATATTCTTTTCAACCTGGTAGCTGCCGTCCGGCCATAAGATCATAAGGGAATCCACAGTAGTTGCCTGTCCAAATCCAAAATGCAGCAGAGGCTGGGAAGATGCCTGAAATCCCCGTACCGGGAAAAGTTCGCGCATCTGTACGTTCCCTTCCGTATAGGCATAGACTTTACTCCCTATCCCAAAGGGATTCCGGCCTTCGAATTTCAGCTCCAGTGAAAGGAAATTGTTTCCGGACCCCTTATTGACCAGAATGCTTGCAGGGTGGTTCAAATTGTTGATGACCAGGTCCAGGTCGCCATCCCCGTCCAGGTCGCCCCAGGCCGTAGCCCCTGATAGCAGCGTGTCCTTTCGGATCCAATCCGCGGACCGATCCTCAAAGGAAAGCCCTTCCTGCCCCTGGAATACGTAGTTGTGGACATTTCCGGAAGGCATCATTTCCAGGGCTTTTTGGTCCACGAGCTTCGTATTGCTGATCTTGTTGCTGATCTGTTCGTTGGATACGAATTTTACGAAATCAAGATCGTTCGGGCGTTTCGGGATCCCATTGGAAATAAACAGATCCTGATGCCCATCCAGATCGAAGTCGGCAAACAAAGCGCTCCAGCTCCAGTCGGTTGCGGCTACCCCACTCATCAGGGCTGTTTCCATAAACTGTCCGTCTGGCTGGTTGACATAAAGCATGTTGCGGGTAAACTGATAGTAGTACCCGTACTCCTGTATGCGCATGCGCTGGGTCTGCAGGTTGTCATCCCCTTCGGAAGATTTCAGGGGCACCTCCTTTTCAGGCAGCATATCCAGGGAAATCAGGTCAGGCCTCCCGTCGTTGTTGATGTCTGCGGCATCATTCCCCATGGAAAACCGGCTGGTATGCCCAAAGGCCGATCTCAGGCTCTCGGTGAAGGAGCCATCCCCGTTATTCAAATAATAGTAATCATCTTCATGGAAGTCGTTTCCGATGTAAATATCCGGATAGCCATCCAGGTTGAAGTCAGAAACCGATATTCCCAGGCCATACCCGTTGATCCCTCCGTAGATGCCGGCCTCCTCGCTGACATCTGTAAACCGGTCCCCGTCATTGCGCAAAAGCTTATCCCCGGTATCGTAATCCCGGGCATAGCGAAGGGATGCTTTCCCATACGAGTCCTGGGTGTGCACCGCATGGTTTAAGAGATATATGTCCAGATCCCCGTCCAGATCGTAATCCAGGAAGGCGGCATTGGAGCTGTAGGTGTCAAAGTCCAGGCCGTATTGTCCGGCCTTTTCGTCGAAAGTGCCGTCTCCTTTATTGATATAGAGCTCGTTGTGCCCCGTAAAACCATTGATCCCCACCACGGCACACACATAGATATCCAGGAGTCCGTCCCCGTTTACATCCCCCATAACGGCTCCTGTGTTCCAGCTGCTTTTGCCTTCAACACCCGCCTTTGCGGAAATATCTTCGAATTGCATTCCCCCTAAGTTCCGGTAGAGCTTGTTGCTGACCTGGTTCCCGGAAAAAAACAGGTCCGGGAGCCCATCATTGTCGATGTCGCCCACGGCAACACCCCCACCGTTGTAGAAATAGAGATAATCCAGGATGTTCAGGTCATCGGTTTCCTCGATGCTGTTGGTAAACAGGACACCTGTCTTCTCCGGTGAAGGCTGATCAAACTGGTCTCCCCCGCGTCCGCATCCCAGGAGCAGGGCCCCGAGTAATCCTCCGATGATGGCACGTCTATTCATTGACTTCAAATAATCTGGGTTTTCCCTCGTTTACAGCAGCTATGATATATCTTTTCCCGGTCTTGTCGGTTAAGGTGCTGAGGTGTTTAACTTCTCCCCTGACAAAAAACCCGCTATCCCTATAGTCCTGCCAGGTGAAGCCCATCTGTCCGTCTCCCAGCAGCACGTTCCCATACCCGGCATCCAGCCTGGAGAATTGGGGCTTGAATTCATGATTGTTGCCGGCCATCACCAGGTCGAGATGTCCGTCCTGATTGATATCCAGGCAACTGATTCCGCAAATGCAGGAAAACTGAACACGCTCGGGCAGCTCCTGTACACGGAATCGCATCCCGCCTTCATTGATCAGGATGACGGATTCAGAGAGCGTTGCCTTTTTTACGATGGATTGGGACACCACCTCCTGAGGCAGGATTTCCTGAATGGTTTTCCGGGCATATACTGAAGCCTTCAGGTTTTCCTTTTTGAGGGAAACCAGCTGTCCGGTCAGTTCCTTTTTCATATGAATGGGATAGTCTCCCCCATTCTCATTTAGGGTCACAATTTGTTCCAGGGTACCATTGTTGTCAAAATCGTTCACCCACATTCGCATCGGCTGTCCGGGAGTGGGTTTGTAATGAAGGTTCGATCCCTGATTACCCAGGATAAGATCCTGGTCCCCATCCTGATCCAGATCCGCAGCGGTAACCGTATTCCACCAACCGTGAAGGCTGTCCAGGGAGGTGTTGAGCTTTGTTAATTTTCGCCCATTGTTTCGGTACACTTTAGGGCTTCCCCAGTCCGTGGCGGCAATCAAATCCTTCCTTCCGTCTCCATCGATGTCTGTCCAGACGGCAGAGGTGATCATTCCGGCATCGTTAACATCGTTGGCCAGGCGCTCCGTAGAATTCCGGAACGTTCCGTTCCCTGTATTCTCAAGCAACAAATGATCCGGGTTCACGCCATAGATCCCTACCACAGAGCGGGATCCGATAAATACATCCATATCCCCATCCCCGTCAAAATCCTCAGGACTTACCGTGGACATGTTCTTAAAGGAAGTGGGGAGTTCTTTTTCCGATTTGCTGAAGTTTCCGGCCCCATCATTGAGGTACAGGCGCGGGCGGTACGTACGTCGTTGGTCTACCTGATTGCCCCCGGTGGCCACCATCAGGTCCAGGTCCCCGTCTCCGTCTGCATCAAAAAGGGCGGCTGCCGTATCTTCAAAGGCGGCATCCTGAGCGAAGACCGGGTTCCTTTTCTCCCGGATCTTTCCTTCTCCAGCATGCAGGTAAAGGACGCCGGGTTGGTCTGTGCCCCCACCCAGATAGAAGTCCTCATTGCCGTCCCCGTCTACATCTCCTACCGCCAGGGCCGGACCTTCCTGAGATACCTTGCTGTAGATCAGCCCTTCATGGTCAAAATCATTATACCGGTCTTCCCTGTGGGTCATCACCTTTCCGAGTGAGGCTTCAGCGAACAGGCCGCTTTCCTGAAGGGTTTTCGAAGGCATATAAGTCTCGGCGGCTTCTGCCTGTCGGAATACCAGTTCCTGGTTGGATTCCACATTTTCCATGAAATGCGTACGGTTATCGGGCCAAATGATCCGAATGGAATCCACTTTGTCCCGATCCCCCAGCCCAAGGGTCATCGTGTAATCCACGGAGGACTGAAAACCGCGGGAGGGCATCAAATCCTGGACGATGACTTCGGGTCCGGAATACACCCATGCCGTGGTCCCAATGGCAAAGGGGTTTTGGCCTGTACCCTCGAATTTCATCCGAAGATAGGCGTGATCCAGCTGACTTTCCGTATTGTTCCGATAGAGGAAGGCCTCCATGTTTACATTGTTGATCACCAGGTCCAGGTCACCGTCATTGTCGAGGTCTCCATAGGCTGCCCCATTTGACCGTGTAGGGAGCTCGAAGCCCCATTCAGCGTTTGCCTTGTCAAAGGTAAGGTCCCCCTGGTTTCGGTATGCGTAGTTGGGCTGCGGTTTGATGGGCATTTTCTGAATGATCGAATCGATGGATTCCTTTTTGCCGGTCAGGGCCATTTTTTGTATGATCTCATCGGCAAAGAAATCCACAAAATCCAGGTCGGTCAGGTCGTGGTTGATCCCATTGGTGATAAAGATATCCCGCAGCCCGTCGTTATCCATATCGAACATAAGCCCTGCCCAGCTCCAGTCCGTGGCATGTACCCCGCTGTAGTAGGCAATTTCAGAGAAGGTTCCATTCCCGTTGTTCAATTGGAGGGTGTTCTGTATGTATTGCTGGAAAAAGTCCTTGTCCCTTTTCAGGTCATAGACCTTGTATCCTTCGAATTCCATGACAGACTTTACCCGCTCCTCCGGCTCGGGCAACATGTCTGTGATAAAGATGTCCTGGTATCCGTCGTTGTTGATATCCCCGATGTCGATCCCCATGGCTGAGAGGCTCAGGTGCCCGGTCCAATCCTTGATGTCCTCGGAGAAGGTACCGTCCTGGTTGTTGATGTACAGGTAGTCCCGTTCGTAGAAATCATTGGAGACATAGATGTCCGGATAGCTGTCCTCGTTGAGATCGGTCACCATGACCCCGAGACCAAAGCCGATCAGGCTACCGTAGATGCCGGCCGCTTCACTCACATCTACAAATGTACCCCCGTCGTTCCGGAGCAGCATATCGCCAACACCTCTGAAAATATGGGGAACCCCCTCCCAGTCCTGTGCCCGGACTTCCCGTTGTTCGGCATATCCAAGGCTGCTGACTGGTATATTGCTGTTATTGAGGATGTATGCATCCAGGTCACCGTCCTTGTCATAATCAAAGAAGGTGGCGTGGGTGGTAAACCCGGTCTTGGCCAGGTTGAATTCCGCCGCCTTTTCAGTGAAGGTCAGGTCCCCATTGTTGATATAGAGGTCATTATCGTGGTTGTTCCCCTCCATATTCCCGGCATTGCTGACATAGATGTCCAGGAGACCGTCTGCATTGATGTCCGCCATGACCACCCCGGTGGACCAGGGCTTGCTTCCCATCACTCCGGCCTGCTCGGAAATGTCCTCGAATTGCAGGTTTCCCTTGTTGAGGTAAAGCCGGTTGGCTACCATGTTCCCGGTGAGAAAAATATCGACCAGGCCGTCGTTGTTTATATCACCCAGGGCAACCCCGCCCCCGTTGTAGAAGTTGCGATATTTAAAGATGTTGAAATCCTTTTGGTTTTCCACCTGGTTTACAAAGGTGATCCCGGTGCTATCCGAGGGCAAAAGCGTAAACAGGGTCTGCTCTTCCTTTTCAATTGTGCTAGCCGGATCGACATCCTTTTTACAGGCTCCCACCATCAGCATACCACAAAGGATCAAAATACCATTACGAGTCATCTTATTTTCCATCTTTTGAAATAAAAAGGGGGGATGCATTGTTCCGCCCCATGATATAATACTTTTTCTTTTGCAACCGAAGCGTGTCCAGTTTGCGCCCTGCACCGGAGAGGATGGGGGATTTTTTATTGCTCCAGGTAAAAGATCCGCTCCCGGCATTGAGCAGTACCAGGCCGTGAAAGGCATCCATGCGGCCCAGCTGGGTGCTGACCTCAAATAAATTCCCTGTGAGGATCAGGTCCCTGTATCCATCCCCGTCCACATCCTCCGGCATAATGTCATATACCACAGAGGTTTGTGCCATGGTGTGCAGGGGCATCTTTTCAAAACTTCCTCCGCCCTGATTCAAAAAGACACAGCTGGCCAGCTCAACAACCTGTTTGCGATCTGCCTTGCTTAATGCCTCGGCTCCAAAAAGCTCCTCAATACTGGCCAGGGCGAATTCCCTGTAGGTGCGGAATTTCTTGTTTAAAAAGGGCATTTGCTTTCCGAGCTCATCTTTGGAGGCAAAGGGGGTTTCCACGCCCTGGTGGAAATAGGTTACCAGAGGTTCTACAGAACCATTCTGGTCGAAATCTTGGCGGTAGAGGGTAAGTGGAAATTCAGGGGAGGCTTTGAGCTTGCTGTTAAGCCCCCAGTTCCCGCCAACCAGGTCGGTATCCCCATCACCGTCGATATCGACTGATTTAATGCAGTTCCATAATCCATGGGTCTGGTCCAATCCATTATTGCTGGCACGGACCCATTGGTTGCCCTGGCTTAGGAAAACAGCCACCGGGGCCCAATGTCCGGCGACAATGAGGTCGGGAGTGCCGTCGGCGTTAAGGTCGGTCCAGCTGAAATCCGTGATGCTGCCGAACTCCTGAATTTCAGGAATGCGCTCCCGGGTAACGTTCCTAAACTGGCCCGAACCATCATTTTCAAATAGCCCGTGTTGCGGAAGTTTGCCAAAGGCTCCCGGAATGCCATCTGCACTGATAAAAATATCCGAATCCCCGTCCAGGTCCATATCCACGCTATCCACGGCAGAGGCATTGATGTGAAAACCGACAAAGGCCGTGCTGTCCTTTTGGAACCTGCCATTTTGGTTGCGGTACAGCCGGGGCTGCAGTGGTTTGCCAGATTTGAATTCGTTTCCTCCGCTAACCACCAACAGGTCGAGCTGGTTGTCCTGGTCTACATCCAAAAACAGATGACCGGTATCCTCATTCAGGGCATCCTCAGAAAAAACCTCAAGATTGGATGCGCTCAGGGAACCGTCAGCTTGTTGAAGGTAGAGTGCCGAAGCCTGTCTTTTGGCCCCACTGATAAAAAGGTCGTCCAGGCCGTCCCGGTTTACATCGCCCACGGAAAGGTCCGGTCCCTCATTGGAACGGGCGTAAGGGACCAGGGGCTCCCGGTCGAAATCCAGGCTGAGATTTTCCCGGTGTGCAAAGGGGAGCAAACTGTCCGTGGTCCGCCAGGGGGATGTTTCACCAACCGTTCTATCCCTGTAGTAATTGCCTCGGGCCTCCTCCTGCCGGAGGGTCAGAGTCTGCTTTTGTCCCTTCGGATAAAGGGTTTGCCAGGCCCCTCCCGGCCATATGACCAACAGGGAGTCCAGGGTTGCTGAACTTCCAAGGCCCAGGTGCATTTCAGAAGGGACGGCAGAGAGATATCCCCGTGTGGTAAAATGCTCTGCCATCTGCACGCTTCCATCTGCATATGCCAGAATCCGGGCTCCAATTCCCCGTGTATTGGGGGCAGTGCCCTCGAGCCTTACGGTCAGGGATTGTCCGGTGTCCAGGTTGTTTTCCAGGATGGAGGCCTGCCGGTCCACATGATTGATGACAAGGTCCAGGTCCCCGTCACGGTCGAGATCTGCATAGGTGCTGCCATTACTGAAAGTGGGCTCTTCCTCCAGCCAGGTGCTGGTCATGTTTGTGAAGGTGAGGTCCCCATTGTTTCGAAAAATGTAATTGGGTACTTTCTTGGCCGGTATTTCCTTTGTAAGCGGCATATCCGTTTGCTCCATCCCACGGTCTATCCGTCGCTGAATATCCTCATTGGCGATGAAGTTCATATAATCCATGTCATTGGTGGCCCCTTTAATGCCATTGGTCACAAAAAGGTCTTTGTGGCCATCGTTGTCGAGGTCCGCCAGCAAGCTTCCCCAGGACCATTCTGTTGCGGCAATACCACTTAAAAAAGCAACTTCGGAGAACCTTCCTCCCCCCAGATTGACCTGCAATGTATTTTGCATGTACTGGGGAGCAAATCCGTTCTTCAAGTACTGTCGGTAGATGGGATAGGCGTATTCAAGGCCAGAGGTCTTATAAGTCAGCAGGTCCTCGGGGAGCATATCCAGGGACAGGACATCCACCATCCTGTCATTGTTGATGTCGGCCAGGTCATTCCCCATGCTGAAGTGCGTGGTATGGCCAATTCGTTCATCTCCTGCCGAAATGACCTCCTCAAATGTGCCATCACCCCGATTCAAATAGAGGTAGTCGTTTTCGAAAAAGTCATTCCCTATATAAATATCGGGATACCCGTCATTGTTGAGATCACTGATACCAAGTCCGAGGCCGTAACCGGCCTTTCCCTGAAAGATACCAGCTTCCGCACTGACATCCTTGAAATATCCCTCGTCATTCCGGTATAGTCGGTCTCCGGAAATAGGATCTACGGATTTTCGCTGGGCGCCTTTGCCGTAATTGCGGTTGGGATGAACCGAATGGTTTAGGAGGAACAGGTCCAGGTCTCCATCAAGATCATAGTCAAAAAAAGCAGCCTGCGTAGAGAGGCCTGAGAAATCCAGGCCATACGCTTTGGCGGCTTCCTTAAATGATGGCACGCCCTCGGCATTGACCCCCTGGTTGATATACAGCTTGTTTCGGCCTTCCAGGGCGCGGTATCCGGAAGCCTTGCAGAGATAAAGATCCTCCAGGCCATCCCCGTTGATATCTGCATGGGAAACACCTGTAGTCCAGCCATCGGCGTTTTCCATGCCCGCCTCTAGGCTCACTTCCCTGAAGGTCATATCCCCCTGATTCAGGTAGAGTGCATCTGCCTGTTGGTTGGCACTAAAATAGAGGTCGGGCAGGGAGTCGTTATTGAAATCTGCAGCGAGTACGCCTCCCCCATTGTAATAATAGAGGTAGGTAAGGATATTGAGCTCCGGGGATTCTACCAATTGGTTGGTGAACCGGACGCCCGTTTGCATGGGGTCTAGTTCGTTAAACCCCGGAATGGATTCTTCCCGGCAACCCAAAACCAGATAAAGTACAAAAAGCCCTGCAATACTCCGTTTCATGAATTCCTTCTAGCGGGCTTCAAAAATAGGAAATTGCCTCTGGATGAAGGCTAATAACCGTCGTATAACGGCCTGTCTTTATGCAACATTAATCCTCATTAATCTTTTGTTTATTTTTTAAAGAGGGATCCGCCTGGTGCATAAAAAAAGGCCGCCCGCGGGCAGCCTTTTTAATTCGGTTTAGGATAACCTATTAGTTGTATCCTGGGTTCTGAACCAGAGCCGGGTTAGCCAGCAATTGTGGCAGTGGGATCGGGAAGAGCTGACGCGTGCGATTGTCCGTCTCGTTAGCACTCTTGAATTCCCATTGGCGTCCGTACTGACCAAAGCGGATCATGTCATTCCTTCTCCAGCCTTCGCAGTAGAGCTCACGCCCTCTCTCATCCAAAAGGTCTTGTTCGGTCACAGATCCCAGTGGCTGGGCTCCGCGGATATTCCTCAGCTCATTGACCAGAGCTGTGGCATCTCCACCACTTGCACCTCGTAGTATGGCTTCGGCTTTCATCAAATGGGCATCAGAATAACGCATCACCATCACGTGGCCGGTGAAACCACCATCGAAACGAGCCTGATATTTTTGGACACGGATTCCAGTAATTTCATTATTGTTTATCAGGTTGGGATTGCCATCACCATCCAAGAATTCCCGCGTGAAGGCAAGTGGTGCTCCCTGACGATCCTGGAGTGGTGTCCCATCCAAAGCAAATTGTTGTCCTACCAGGAAGCCAAGTCCAACATTCGAACCTGTTTCATACACTCCTCCGGGGTTGTCATCGCCGCCATTACCCGTCTCTGGTGCTTCTGTAAAAGGTACACCTTCGCTGGGCACTCCACCGCGACGCTCTTCCTGGCCGTCAAGGGCTACCTGATCTTCGATGTTTCCATCAAAGCGGTTTGAATTAGGATCACCCTCGAAAAGGTCGTAGAACTCTGCCAGGGTGCTGAATCCATTCCACCCACCCCCACCGTTGCTGGTAGAGTTGTAGTGCAATCCGTTAAAGATCCGGTTTCCAGTGTTACCGGAAGTGATGTACCAGATGGTTTCTGAATCCGGAGAACTTGTAAACAAGTCGAAATAACCCTCCTGCAGTGCATATCCGTCAGCCGCAATAGCATCTACCAGGTTTACCACTTCCTGCAAATCGGTTGGAGATGGAAGGAAAGGTTCTGGAGTAGGAGCTAATTGATTCTCGTATACGTCTTTGTTCAGGAGCACTTTAGCTTTCAGGAAACGAGCAGCTGCTTTACTTGCCAGATTCTGACCCCCGGTTCCGGCAGGTTCAGCCGGCAATCCGGCAATGGCCGCATCCAAGTCTCCAACGATAAAGTCTACTGCATCGCCTCCGGAAAGTACGGTGGGCAATTCTGCAGAGGGCAGTTGCGTATCACGGAAAGGTACCTGTCCGTAGAGATCCAGGATCAGGAACATGGAGTAGGCCCGCAGAAAATGTGCCTGTGCAGCTACATCAGCAGGTGCGGCACTCCTTTCATCAAGGATCTGGGAAGCCAGAAGCTGATTCGCATTCCATTGGTCAAAAGGGGTAATGATATCGGTCTCTTCCAGTCCCCACTCGTGCTGGTGAAGCTTCCGCCATCTTCCGTTATCCCCCCAGTCAGCACCACGTGTCGGAATGAGCTGTTCGTCAGTGGTAACAACATTCAGGGCGTAGGTGTTAGCCTGATCCCCTAGCTGACCACCGATCTGGTTGTACAACTGGTCAAGAGCTGATTGAGGATCTGCAAGCCCCTGGAACCCTTCGCTGATAAAGGAATCGGTTTCCTCGATCTTCAGGTCGGTACAGGAGTAGAGTCCGAATACCGCCAGTATTGCTAGCGTTAAGAATCTTAACTGAAATCTTTTCATGGTCTACAATTTTTTTTAATTAAAATGTGGCGTTAATTCCAAAGGTTACGGTCAATGGGTTCGGGAACGCCGCCCAGTCGATCCCCCGTACAGGAATACCTGATCCAAGAGTTCCTGTAGGAACGGTTACTTCAGGATCCAATCCGCTGTAATCCGTCCACAGTGCCAGGTTCTGTCCTGTCAGGGACAACCGGAGATTTTTAAACGTTCCATCACCACTTAGAGGCACATTGTACCCAATGGTTGCGTTCTGGAACCGAACAAAATCTCCTTTTTCCAGGAATCGTGTAGAAACAGCCGTTGAAGCTCCTCCAGCCTCACCGCTGGTAACCACATCCTGGGTTACGTTACGGGCAGTAGTCAACTGACCGGCATTAAAGAAAGAGTTAGCTGTGTTGTTGTACACGGAAAATCCGAACTGTCCGTTGAAGAATGCCGAGGCATCCCAGTTCTTGTGACTGAAGTTCAGGGACAGACCGGAGGTTACATCCGGAAGTCCGTCTTCACCTACAAAGAACTTATCTACGTCAGGATCGCCTACACCATCACCGTTAATATCCCGGTAGGTTGGGAAACCATCTGCATCAAAGCCGGTGAATTCTGCCATATAGAATGAGAACAGTGACTGACCGGCCTCAAAACGCTGGGCGAAAGCTCCCGAAAGACCGGGACCGTTGATCTCACCTGTATTGATGGAACCTGCGAAATCCTGAACTTCATTGTCGTTGTAAGCAATATTGAACGAGACTCCGAAGTTTGTGTCTTCTGTCTGAACAAAGTCATAGGCCAGGGAAAATTCAATACCCTGGTTGATTACAGAGGCATCTACATTACCAAACTGGAACGGATTCGTAGATGGTGCCGCAGGAGGCGTCTGCAATAACAGATCGTCTGTTTGCCTGCGGTAGACATCGATGCTACCATTCAGCCGGTCCATATTGAAACCGAAATCCAGACCTATGTTGAAGTCCGTTGTGGTCTCCCATTTCAGGTCAGGTACATCAGTCGCCACGATGGTAAGTCCGTTTTGGTTTACGGTATTGTCGTTGTTGGTGCCCAGTCCCGCGAAGCGCTGACGGGCGACGAAGTTTCCATATCCCAGACCTTCCTGGTTACCGATTTGCCCTGCACTGAGACGAAGTTTCAAAGTAGAAACGGAGTCTCCCATGAAATCTTCTTCTCCGATCTGCCAGGCAAAGGCACCGGACGGGAAGTATCCGTATTGATTCTCAGGACCAAACCTTGAGGAACCATCCGCCCGCATTGTACCAGTAATAATATACTTGTCTGCAATAGTGTAGACGATACGGCCGAAATAAGACTGTAATTCATCCGTAAAGTTGAAGTAATCCGCGGTAACGGCCTGAACTTCACGATTGAACTGGAAGGGTACTTCTTCCCCAGCGACTACTTCAGGGAAGAGCCGGTTCACTAAAAGAGAAGAGGTATTTGTACCGTAGTAGAACTGCTGGAAGGATCCGCTGACTGTTCTGGCGGCCGAGTTAACTGTATTGCGAAGCTGGGCGCTCATGCCATTGAGATCCGTGGTACCAAAACCGCGGCCCTGTGAGCTGCGACCTGAGGTCCCGAAGCTTTGGTAGGCATACCCCACAAGGGCATCCAGACGGGAATTGGAAAACTCCTTATCCCAGTTCAGGGTAGCTTCCATCGTCCGGTTTACGCGATCCAGTGTGTTGTAGGTACCAAAACCGTTTCCTTCAATTCCTGTGAAGTTCTGAATAAGTGCGCTGATCACAGAGGTATTCGTACTGTTGGACTGGTCATAGCCCAGGTTCACTTTAGCACTAAGGTCGGCAGTGATCAGATACTCAGCCTGACCGTTGACCAGGAAGCGATCCGTTTTGGTAAGGTTTTGTGTTTCAGCCAGGTAATTCGCTGGCTGGATCTGACCTCCTCCGTCATCAAAAGTAGGACTGGAAGGCCAGGTTGGATTCGCTGAGTAGGCGGAACCCAGGATATCTCCCCGGAACCCGGCACCTGCAGCAAGTGGAGGTTGTTCCCGGTTTACGCGGGAAAGGGTGGCCTGTACATTCAGCAAAAGCCTGTCGTCAAAGAATTTATGACTTGCATTCAGCCTACCGGTGATCCGTTCAAACTCGGATTTCTCAACCACACCAAAGGTTTTCTGATATCCGAAAGTGGCGCGGACATTTCCGTTGTTGTAGCGGTGTGAATATGCCAGGTTGTGGTTTGTAGAGGCCGCTGAACGCGTTACCACATCCTGCCAGTTCGTGTTAGCACCAAAATCGACAGCGTTCCGGTCACCACCATACAATTCAACGGCATCGAGGAATTGTTCGCGATTCAATAGATCGTACTGTCGCTGAGGTGTGGAAATACTGAGGTTGGAAGACCATTCCAACTGTCCGCCAGTTGCGCCTTTACCACTTTTCGTGGTAATGATCACAACCCCGTTTGCACCCCTGGATCCATAGATGGCCGTTGCGGAGGCATCTTTCAGGATACTGATGCTTTCAATATCAGCCGGGTTCAAGAAATTCAAGGGGTTTCCTTGTTCTGAAGCTCCCTGACCTGTGTCACCGCTGGCATCGACATTATCACCGAAAAGCGGGTTTCCATCCACTACGAAGAGCGGATTGTTGGACGCCCTTACGGAGTTTGCACCCCGAATGTTAACGTTGAGTCCTGCACCTGGTTCACCACTGGTCTGTGCAATGGTTACACCCGCGGCTTTACCTTGAATTAACTGTTCTGCCGATGCGATAACTCCCCCGTTAAACTCATCTGAGGTAACATTCTCCAAAGCACCAGTAGCATCCTTGACCGTAGTTTGGCCATAACCGATGATTACTACTTCATCCAATGCCTGAGCATCTTCCTCCAGCGTAACGTTGATGGTTGAACGACCATTCACAGGGACTTCCTGCGTGGCGTAGCCAATGTAGCTGACAACCAGTACGGCATTGGCGTCCACTCCGTCGAGGGTGTAGTTGCCATCGAAGTCCGTTTGTGTACCATTGGTTGTTCCCTTTACAACCACGCTGGCTCCCGGTAGGGGGCCTGACGCATCAGAAACATTACCAGATACTTCCTGCGCTTGTGCCCATCCGAAGCATATAAATGCACCGACAAGCAGCAAGCTCCTGAGTAGCGTAATCTTCATAAATCGTTAGTTTTAAAAGTTTAGTTAATTTAATTCAAGTGGTCAAAGTATGTAAAAAAAATGTTAATATCCTAGTTTTACTACGTTAAAAGGATACGAAAACGGTTTCGTGTTGATATGTTGAAATGAATGTTGATCCCTAAATATTTGGTCGGTCTTTTTGCGTCATCAATAATTGTGGAGGTGTTTTTCTACGCATAATTGAAGCAAATATAGTATTTTTTTGTTCCGCCAACAATATTTCTGGGCTGCTGTAAATAAAGGGTTAACTAAGGTTTGCTCCTATCAGAGTAGCTTGTGGGATTATTGTGTACCTTCACTTGAGTATTCCTCATTGGCAAATGACACGCAGGAAAGTTACTCTAAAAGATATCGCAAAAGAGCTGGATGTTTCCATCTCCACGGTTTCCAAGGCACTCAAGAACAGCACTGAAATCAGCCGGGATACCAGGGAAAAGATCCAGGCCTTTGCCCGCTTGTACAACTACAAGCCGAACAACATCGCAATCAGCCTGAAGAATAAGCGGACCCGCAACATAGGCGTGATCATCCCGGATATCGTACACCACTTTTTTACAACCGTATTCAGGGGTATAGAAAAGTATGCCAACCAGCGGGGCTATAACGTTATTGTTTGTGTTTCCGATGAATCTTTTGACAAGGAGGTGATCAATATGGAGATGCTCGCCAATGGGAGCATTGACGGTTTTATCATGGCGCTCTCCGCAGAAACCCAGGCCAGGAATGATTACAACCACCTCAAGCAAGTGACCGAACAGGGGATCCCGCTGGTGCTTTTTGACCGGATCACCGATGAAGTACGCTGTGATAAGGTAGTGATCAATGATGAGGAAGCTGCGATGGAAGCGGTTGAATTCCTAATAGAAAGAGGACGACGACGCATAGCCCTTTTTACCACGGAACACTTTCTCAATGTGAGCGACAAAAGGTCGAGGGGCTATCGCAAGGCCCTCGAACGGCATGGGCTCCCCTTTGATGAATCCCTGATCCTTCGGCTTCCCTTTCAATTCGAAGAAGAGGATCTCACCCGAAAATTTTTCGAACAGCAGTCTTTTGATGCGGTCCTAAGCGTAAATGAAATTTTTGCGATCCGCGGGATGCGGCTTGCTCAAAAGATGAATAAGCGGATTCCAGGGGATATTTCCTTTATCGGATTTACCGATGGGCTGCTTTCGAAATATTCGATTCCCACACTGAGCTCCATAGCCCAGCACGGAGAGGACATGGGTGCTGAGGCAGCCAGACTGCTGATCGACAAGATTGAAAATGAGTACGACGAGACGGATCCGGACAGCTATACCACTCAGGTTATTCGAGGCAGCCTGGTCGAAAGGGAATCCACCTGACCCCGGACAGGGTTGACAGGACCATCTGATACGGAATTCCCGCTATGCCTTTCTGGAAACGATTTCCTTTCTATATTTGGGTGATGCAATTGTCCCCGGGCAGCATGTGCTGCCTGGGAGTTAAAGACTGCTTGCCAATGAAGGGCTTCATTTTTGATCTGGATGGCGTGATCGTGGACACGGCCAGATATCACTATCTCGCGTGGAAGCACCTTGCCGACCAACTGGGTATTTCTTTTACGGAAGAGGACAACGAACAATTTAAAGGCGTCAGCAGAAAGCGCTGTCTGGAACTCCTCCTGGAAATGGGGGGGATGCAGGTGTCAGAAGAACAATTCGACGCATGGCTTCAAGAAAAAAATGAGGACTACCTTCAGTATATCAGCAAAATGGATGCCTCAGAAATCCTTCCCGGGGTGCTTCCGGTGCTGAATTACCTCAAGGAAAGAAACATCCCCATGGCACTGGGGTCGGCCAGTAAAAATGCCAGGCCCATTATTGAAAAGGTAGGCCTGACCGCCTATTTCAATACCATTGTCGATGGTACCCAGGTAGCCAGGGCCAAACCGGATCCCGAGGTGTTCCTGATCGCCGCTTCCCGCCTGGAAGTACTTCCTGTCCAATGCGTGGTCATCGAAGATGCCCAGGCCGGTATCGCTGCAGCAAACAATGCAGGGATGTACAGTTTGGGGATTGGGGATTCCAGGGTGCTGGCTGAAGCCGACCGGGTGTTTCAGGATTTCACCCACATGGGCCTGGACTTCATTAACGAATTATTGGAACTCAACACAAAACCCCAAAACAAATAGCTAAATGAATCAGGATTACATTAAGCCCGATGCTTGGTCCATCATAGAAGAAGGTTATAATGCCTCCAGGGTTAAATCCTCAGAGAGCCTCTTCAGTCTCGGAAACGGAGCAATGGGTCAGCGTGCCAATTTTGAAGAAGATTACACTGGGCCTACCTTTCAGGGGAGCTATATAGGCGGGGTTTACTATCCGGACAAAACGCGGGTCGGATGGTGGAAAAATGGGTATCCGGAGTATTTTGCCAAGGTGATCAATGCACCTAACTGGATTGGGATTGGCATAGTCATCGACGGGGAGATCCTGGATCTGAACCGCTGCCGGGAAATCAGGGATTTCAGGCGTGAATTCAATATGAAGGAGGGTTGGTATCAGCGCTCCTTTGAAGCCGTGCTGCAAAATGGCAAACACATTGTGGTGGAATCCACGCGATTCCTGAGCATGGATCTGGACGAACTGGGAGCTATCCGTTACCGGATTACCGTTCCGGGGGAAGCGGCTTCAATAGAAGCAGAGCCCTACCTCGACAGCGGGATTTCCAATGAGGATTCAAACTGGGATGACCAATTCTGGGAAACCACCCGGGTGCACGCTGAAGGTAGCCGGGCCTTTATCGAAGCGCATACGCTGAAGACCCTGTTCCACACCTGCACCTTTATGGACTCCCGACTGACCCTTGGAGATAAAGAGGTAGACGCTGCCCCGGAAGTACGGAAAGACAAAACCTACATTGGTCATAAATATCAGGTAGCGGTTCCGGCCGGGGAAACCCTTACCATATATAAATACGGTGGGTATACCGTGGATCTGAACCATGCAGCGGATCAACTGATCCAGGCTGCCGGAAAGGTCCTGGATGCCGCCCTGGAAAGGGGCTTTGATACCGTGATGGAAACCCAGCGCAACGCCTGGGGGGAGATCTGGGAGATGAGCGATATCACCATAGAAGGAGATGTAAGGGCACAACAGGGGATTCGCTTTAATATCCTGCAGCTCAACCAGACCTACACCGGTAGGGATTCCAGGCTCAATATCGGGCCAAAAGGGTTTACAGGGGAGAAATACGGCGGAAGCACCTACTGGGATACCGAGGCCTATTGCATTCCTTTCTATATGGCGACAAAAGACCAGCATGTGGCCCGCAACCTTCTAAAGTACAGGTACAACCATTTGGAGAAGGCCATCGAGAATGCGGCAAAGCTGGGCTTCAGCGCCGGGGCTGCCCTTTACCCCATGGTGACCATGAATGGAGAAGAATGCCATAACGAGTGGGAGATCACCTTCGAGGAAATCCATCGCAACAGCGCCATTGCATTCGCCATCTACAATTATTACCGGTATACGGGCGATTACACCTATATCCCTGAGATGGGCCTCGAAGTCCTAATAGGGATTGCCCGATTCTGGCATCAGCGCTCTTCATTTTCAAAAGTGAAACAGCAGTTTGTGATCCTTGGCGTTACCGGACCCAATGAATATGAGAACAACGTCAATAACAACTGGTATACCAATTACTCGGCACGCTGGTGTATCCAATTCTGCCTGGAGCAACTTGCAAAGGTCAAGGAAGGATACCCGGAGGATTACCAGCGGATCGTTGGGCACACCAAAATAACGGATAAGGAAACGGAGCTATGGAAAAAAGTGGCGGACGGCATGTACCTGCCCTATTCTGAAGACCACGAGGTCTATCTGCAGCAGGATGGCTTCCTGGACAAGGATCTGATCCCGGTTTCGGAATTGGATATCCTGGAACGTCCGCTGAACCAAAAATGGAGCTGGGACCGGATCCTTCGGTCCCCCTACATCAAACAGGCTGATACCCTTCAGGGCTTCTATTTCTTCGAGGATCATTTTTCCGTCGAACAGCTGGAACGGCACTTTGATTTTTACGAACCGTTTACGGTTCACGAATCGTCATTGTCCCCTTGCGTCCACAGCATACAGGCTGCCAAGCTTAACCGAATGGAGCAGGCCTATGCTTTTTACCTGCGCACCTCCCGCCTGGACCTGGATGACTACAACAAGGAGGTGGAAGAAGGCCTCCACATCACCTCCATGGCCGGGACCTGGATGAGCATTGTGGAAGGATTTGGCGGCATGCGGGTGATCAATGACAAACTGAACTTTTTTCCCCGGATCCCCAGGCAATGGGATTCCTATTCCTTCAAGATCAATTTCAGGCACCGTATCCTGAAAGTCACGGTAACCTCAGAGGGGTGCAGCTTCTATCTGGATGCGAAGGAAGAAATGTCTATCCGGGTAAATGATGAGCGGGTGGTCCTCTCCCCTCAAAAGACTACCCATGTGTAGGGCTATACCGGATCGGGAAGGAGGGCTGATCCGGGTTCTATACACCTTTGCATTGATCTTTATGACAGGGATTTCCGGCGTTTTCGGGCAAAAGGACGAAGTTCGCATAGAACCCCCTAATTGGTGGGTGGGCATGCAGCAGACTTCCCTGCAGCTCATGTTATATGGGCAGGACCTGGCCCACTACACCCCTGAGGTACAGTACCCGGGCCTTACCCTGGAGGCCTGGCATCCGGCCGCGAGTCAAAACTATCTCTTCCTGGATGTGGTGGTGGGTGCTGATGCCCCTGCCGGGGAGGCAGTTATTGTGCTTCGAAGGGAGGGGCGCCCTGAGATCTCACTTACCTATGAACTCAAAGAGCGAGCACAGCGGGCTGAGGAGTATACCGGGTTCGATGCCTCGGATGTGATATACCTGATCACTCCGGATCGTTTTGCCAATGGAAATCCCGATAACGACATCGTCCCCGGCATGAAGGAACAAAAAGTGGACAGGGGGGATGACTATGCCAGGCACGGGGGAGATATACGGGGGATGATCGATCACCTGGACTATATTGATGGGATGGGCTTTACGGCCATATGGCCCAGTCCGTTGCTGACCAATGATATGCCCCGCACTTCCTATCACGGATATGCCATCACGGACTTTTACGGGGTGGACCCGCGCTTTGGGACCCTGGAGGAATACAGGGAATTGAGTGAGATGGCCCGTTCCAGGGGCATTAAACTTATAATGGATCAGGTGGCAAATCACTGCGGTCTTTCCCACTGGTGGATGGAAGACCTGCCGTTCCCAGACTGGATTCATTATCAGGAAGGTTTTCTCAAAGGCCAGCCCCATACCGTGACCAATCATCGCCGGACGGTGAATCAGGATCCCTATGCCTCCCAGGCAGACAAGAAAATCATGAACCGGGGGTGGTTTGTACCCTCCATGCCCGACCTCAATCAGTCGAACCCCTTTATGGCGACCTATTTGATCCAAAACAGCATCTGGTGGGTGGAAACCCTTAACCTGGGTGGCATTCGCCAGGACACCTATCCCTACCCGGACAAACACTTTATGGCCGATTGGGCCAGGTCTTTGATGGAGGAATACCCGAACTTCAATATTGTTGGGGAAGAATGGAGCTATAACCCCTTACTGGTGGGGTACTGGCAGCACGGTGCGGGAAACCGCGATGCCTATCAGTCCTACCTGCGGACCACCATGGATTTCCCATTGCAGAAAGTGCTCATCGAATCCCTCACCGCAGAAGAGACCTGGAATAGCGGACTGAACACGTTGTACGAGGCACTGGCCAATGACTTCTATTATGCGCGCCCTCAGGACATCCTGATCTTTGGCGACAACCACGACATGGACCGCCTTTTTACACAGCTGGGAGAATCCGTGACCCTTACAGAAATGGCACTGGCCTATGTTCTCACGGTTCCCCGCATACCTCAGATCTATTACGGCACGGAGATCTTAATGCAGAATACGGCCAAGCCCGGAGACCACGGCCTGATCCGCACTGATTTCCCTGGAGGTTGGAAAGGGGATGACAGGAACGGGTTTACGGGTGAAGGGTTAACAGAGGAGGAACGCAACATGCAGGCTTACCTGAAGCAATTATTGAATTTCAGGAAGCATAGCACTGCCCTGCAAAAGGGAAGTACGCTGCATTTTTCTCCGGAAAACGGGGTGTATTTATTGGCTCGGAAGTCTGATGAAGAAACGGTGATCCTGATCCTGAACAAGAACGAATCACCCGTGGAGATCTCCCTGGAACGGTTTGAGGAACTCGGGTTATCCGGCAAAATCCTCAGCAATATTCACAGCGATGAGCAATTTCGCTGGAACAACACCCTGTCGCTGAGCGGCCCGGGAGCTTATATATTTACAACCCTGTAGCCCACATCATGAAAATCATTTACAGTGTTTCCCTGGCTGCCATCTTCCTGCTATCTTGCGGCCCGGATACGAAAGAGTCCTCCACGGACGAGAATGAATCCTCCATGAAAGCACCCAGAAAAAAAGTAGTCTACCAGGTTTTTACACGCCTGTTTGGAAATACGAATACCACCAACAAGCCCTGGGGTACCCTCGAAGAGAATGGGGTTGGAAAGTTTGCCGACTTTACCCCAAAGGCCCTTGAGGAGATCAGGGAACTCGGGGTGACCCATATCTGGTATACCGGAGTTCCACACCATGCCCTGGTCACGGACTATTCAGCCTATGGAATAGGACAGGATGATCCCGATGTGGTCAAGGGACGGGCCGGATCTCCCTACGCGGTCAAAGACTACTATAATGTAAACCCTGACCTTGCATTGGACCCGGCGAATCGGCTGGAGGAGTTCCGCTCCCTGGTGGAAAGGACACATGAGGCCGGGATGAAGGTCCTGATCGATATTGTGCCCAACCATGTGGCCCGTGATTACCAGGGAACCTCCACCCCTGAAGCTTCAGAGGCTTTTGGTGTTGGAGACGACACTGGCGTAGACTATGCCCGTGACAATGACTTTTACTACATACCCGGGCAGGCCTTCAGGGTGCCGGATTGGAGGGACGGATACGAGCCCCTGGGCGGACAGTCCCATCCGCTGGCCGACCATGCTTTTGATGAAAACCCGGCTAAATGGACGGGGAATGGTTCTCGTCTGGCCCAACCGGATATGAATGACTGGTATGAAACCGTAAAGCTGAATTATGGGGTGCGGCCGGATGGGACTCATGATTTCGACAGCCTTCCCGCCAATTCCGAAGCTTTGGACTACAAGGCGCATTATGCGTTCTGGAAGGACAGGGATGTGCCCAAAACCTGGAAGAAGTTTCGGGATATAGTCTCCTACTGGATGGATTTAGGCGTGGACGGTTTTAGATATGACATGGCCGAAATGGTTCCCGTGGAGTTCTGGAGTTATCTGAATTCCCACATCAAAATGAGGGATCCCGAAGCCTTCCTCCTGGCTGAGGTCTATAACCCGGATCTTTACCGGGCCTACATCCAACGGGGAAAAATGGACTATCTCTACGATAAGGTGGAACTCTATGACAGCCTGAAACACATCATGAAGGGGTATGGATGGACGGATCATATCCCGGTGGTGCAGCAGGGACTGGCAGATATTGAACACCACATGTTGCATTTCCTCGAAAATCACGATGAACAGCGGATTGCCAGCCCGGAGTTCGCAGGAGATGCCCGAATTGGGAAACCGGCCATGGTGGTCAGTGCAACCCTGAGCACCTCCCCCACGATGATCTATTTCGGACAGGAGGTAGGAGAACCGGGAGCCGAAGACGCAGGTTTTGGAAAGCCCACCCGAACTTCCATATTTGACTATATCGGAGTCCCGCACCACCAGCGGTGGATGAATGACAAACAGTTTGACGGGGGGGCATCCACTCCCGATGAACGCGCCCTCCGCGATTTCTATCAACGGCTATTGCGTTTTGTGACCAAAAGCGATGCCCTGATGGGGAATTACAGGGATATCCATTATTACAACAAGGACCATACGCCAACCTATGACCACAGGGTATATTCCTTTGTGCGCTGGTCGGACTCCGAGAAATTGATCATCTTTTGCAACTTTGATACAGAAGCGAGCTATGATCTCGCATTGCAGGTCCCCGAGGAATTGATTCAAAGTTGGGGGCTGGAGGACGGGCAGTATCCGTTGACGGAAATGCTCTATGGGGAAGTAGATCCGATCCTAAGGGTTGAAGCAGGGAAAGGATCCGTGCCGGTAAAACTCGCTCCCCTGGAATCCGTGATTCTTCGGTTGGATGAATAGCTTTCAAAAAACAGGCCTGCCACAAGAGCAGGCCCGAAATGCTTCCCGCTGTTAAAGATCAGGAACTTCCAGAGCGGGTAGCCCGGTAAACGATGGCGATCACGCCTCCGACCAGGCCGTAGTAAATGATATCGATGACCGCCTCCGCCACATGGCCGGTGGTGTCCATGAAATTGGAAGTCCCGAGCCACACCAGGCCCATCCCAATGCCGATAATGACCCCAATCCAGGCGCCGAAGGTAAATCCCTGTCCAAAGCTGTGATCACCCCCAGCCCATTTGCCATAAAGGGTCGCCATGGCAAAGGCCGCAAAAAGATTCCCCAGAAATATAAATGCCATGTTCATTTCTTCGTCCGGTTTCATGACATCAACCAGGGTGTGTGATTCAAAAAACGCCGCCATCCCCAGGCCCCAGATCAGGTACCCCATCAGGAACATACTTACCGTGGCAGCAACGGTTGCTAAAAGGTTTTGTTTTGAAAACATGTTTGTTGAGTTAATTGGTTTATAATGAATTAAATGTACTTAACATTTCTCATATTTGGTTATTTGGAACAAAGTTCAATCCATCCTCCTTTTCAGTAAACGCAGAAATCTTAAATTAGACCCCAAAAAACGGGACAATGCGATATTTTGGATATTATATTCTAATGCTGGCTTTATTCATGGGTAGTTGTACTTCTTCATCTTCAGGTCCGTTGATCATTGGCCACCGCGGCGCCATGGGTTACGAAACCGAGAATACCCTGGCTTCGGTACAAAAGGCCCTGGACCTGGGGGTCGACATGATCGAAATTGATGTTTTTCAGATCAGGAGTGGCGAGATCGTAGTATTCCATGACGAGCGAGTGGATCGCCTGGCCAATAGCGGCGGGCCAATAGAGGATTATTTCTTTCTGGACATGAAAAAGCTGGTCCTTAAAGGAGGCCATAGCATTCCAACCATACAGGAGGTCATCAAGCTGGTCGATAGCAGGGTGCCGCTGAATATCGAATTGAAGGGCAAAGGTACCGCAGACAATATCAGCAAGGTTGTCAATTTCTCTGTGGAAAGACGTGGATGGACCGCAGACCAGTTTATCGTCTCCAGTTTTGATTGGGATGAATTGCGGGACTACAGGAAGTACAATCCCACAGGGCGGATAGCGGTGCTTACAGAAGGCGATCCATTGGAAGCCCTTGCCGTAGCCAGGGAACTGGGGGCTGAAGCCATTAATCCCCATTACACCCAGCTCAATGCGGAGAATGTGTCCCGTATCCATGAGGAGGGCTTCAAGGTATACACCTGGACAGTAAACGACCCGGCGGAGTTTCAAAAACTCAAATCCATGGGCGTGGACGGGGTATTTTCAGATTTTCCCGATAAGATGCAATAGGCAGAAGGCCATAAGAGTATTCGAATAGACTCCCTTTCATAAAGTACTACAAGACTAGGCAGACAGCAATAAAAATACACCTGCTGCCACCACTCCGCCAATAGTTGGCCCCACAACGGGTATCCAGCTATATCCCCAGTCTCCGCCACCTTTGTTCTTTATAGGAACCAGGCTATGAATGATCCTGGGCCCCAAATCACGTGCCGGATTTATGGCGTAACCTGTGGTACCCCCCAGGCACAAGCCAATGCCCCATACCAGAAAGGCCACCGGAAGTGCCCCCAGGGATCCGAGCCCGATTACAGTGCCCGGATTGCCCAGGGTTGCGTCGGTGAAATAAAGTACCGTAAATACGAGCACAAAGGTACCTGTGATCTCACCGACCAGGTTGAGCACAGGGTTCCTGATGGCCGGGGAGGTACTGAAGACTGCCAGCTGCATGGCAGGGTCTTCCGTTCGGTTGAAATGATCTTTGTGCATCACCCAAACCACCAACGCACCCATCATGGCGCCTATCAATTGTGCCAACAGATATGCCGGGACGTCATTCCAGGGAAATGCTCCGGCTGCGGCAAGCCCCAGGGTAACGGCAGGGTTGATGTGGGCCCCGCTGTATGGTCCGGCGACCACCACGGCGATGTAAACGGCCAGCCCCCAACCGGTAGTGATGACGATCCATCCGCTGTTGTGTCCTTTGGTATCTCTCAACACCACGTTGGCATTTACCCCGCAACCCAGGAGCATCAGCAGGAAGGTGCCGACAATCTCAGCAGTGAACGCACTCATAATGAATTGTTTATATCGGTTTGTTCCGCCCAGGCTTCACTTGCCCGTATAGCGCGGTACCAGCCTTTGATTCGGGCTTCTATGTCCTCTCGATCTGCGGTGGGGCTGAACCTTTTTTCCATCTGCCACAATTTCTCAATTTCATCCAGGTCATCCCAATAACCAACCGCCAGCCCGGCCAGGAATGCGGCCCCCATCACCGTTGTTTCCACGATTTTAGGCCGAACGGTTTGGGTGTTCAGCACATCTGATTGAAATTGCATTAAAAGATCGTTCACCGTGGCCCCGCCGTCAACCCTCAGTTCCCGGATTGGGATGCCCGCATCGGCTTCCATGGCCTTAAGGATGTCCATGGTCTGATAGGCAATGGATTCAAGGGCTGCGCGAGCAATGTGGGCATCGGTACTTCCCCGGGTCAGCCCAAAGATAGTCCCCCTTGCTTTTTGATTCCAATAGGGGGCTCCCAGACCTGCGAATGCAGGAACGAAATATACGCCGTCCGTGTCGGGAACTGATAATGCCAGGTCTTCTACCTCCGGGGAAGTTTTAATGATCTTCAGGCTGTCCCGAAGCCATTGTACCACGGCTCCGGCGATGAAGATACTGCCTTCCAGCACATAGGTGGTTTTTCCCTTGATCTTCCATCCTACGGAAGTCAGGAGGTTGTTCTCGGACACAATGGGCTTGTCCCCGATATTCATAAGCATAAAGCATCCGGTTCCGTAGGTGTTCTTTACCATCCCCTGCCGGGTGCACATCTGCCCGAACAGGGCAGCCTGCTGGTCCCCGGCTATTCCTGCAATGGGTATTCCCGCCTGGATAAACGTGGAATCCGTATGCCCGAATACTTCACTGGATTCACGAATATCGGGAAGCATGGATTCGGGAATGTCAAAGAGGTTCAGAAGGTCACCATCCCATTGCAGTGTATGGATGTTGAAAAAAAGGGTGCGGCAGGCATTCGTTACATCCGTTATATGCAGGGAACCCCCGGTCATATGCCAAATAAGCCAGGTGTCAATGGTGCCCATAAGCAATTCTCCCGAGACCGCTTTAGCCCGGGCGCCAGGCACGTGGTCCAGGATCCATTTGACCTTTGTTCCCGAAAAATAGGCGTCCAGCACCAGGCCTGTTCGTTCCCTTACGAAATCCTGTTTCCCGTCCTCCTTTAATTGCTCGCAATACTCCGCAGTGCGTTTATCCTGCCACACAATGGCATTGTAAATGGGTTTTCCGGTTTTTTTGTCCCAAACCACCACGGTCTCCCGCTGGTTGGTAATTCCGATGGCCTTGATCTGATCCGGGGAGATTCCGGCTTTATCCAGTGCTTCGGCAGCCATTGCCCTTTGGACGGCCAGGATCTCCTCCGGGTCGTGTTCTACCCATCCTGATTTTGGAAAATGTTGTTCGAATTCTTTCTGAGCCGAAGAAACGATGTCGCCCTGTCGATTAAATAACAGGGCCCTGCAACTGGTGGTACCCTGGTCCAGCGCTAGAATAAATCCGTTCATATGCTGTGTATAGGTGGGTTTTTGGAAGTCAGGTTGCCCTCTAAAATAAAGGATTTATCGCTTATAACATAATCTTCTGATGGAGTGTCCGACACCGTTGGGGAAAAATCAATTCAGTTGCACGATTTTGAAATTAAGCACCCCGGCAAATATCACCCATAGGAGGTAGGGAATCATCAGATAGGCTGCCGTGGGATTCACGATCCTGAACCAGCGAATGGTCAGGACGATGAGGATCAGCAGGACAATCAAAATAAAAAATGCCGCCAGGGGTCGTTGCAAGCCGAAGAAGACCAGGCTCCAGGAGGCATTGTAAAGCAATTGAAATCCAAAGTGGTATAGTGCCGTTTTTACCCATTTGTGATAAAGTCCTCGTGCCCAAACGAGTCCGGCGGCAATACCCATGAGAACATATAAAATGGTCCACACCGGGGCAAAAACCCAGTTTGGGGGGTTAAAGGACGGCTTATTGAGGGTAGTATACCAGGTATCTACAGTGGTCTGTGTGGCAAACCCAGCCAGCATTCCCACCAGCAAACAGATTGCGACGGAGATCAGGATCCTTGTTGTGGTTTTTCGTTTGGTTCGCATTCCTCTAAAAATAGCAAATTTTTGAATTGGCCAAATGTGCCGTCTTAATGGCATATCTTTGCGGAAAAACGGGTAATGACTGAGGCGGATTTTGTTCCTGACAGGCCGGAAGACCTTCCCGATTCGGGGAGTTTTAAATGGCGGGCACCCAGCAACATTGCGCTGGTAAAGTACTGGGGAAAAAAGAAAGGGCAGATCCCGACGAATCCCTCTGTCAGCTTTACCCTGGACAACAGCGCCACACTAACTCAGCTGCGCTTCAAAAGAACAGATAAGGTCACCGGGCTGCCGGCTTTTGAAGTCTTCCTACAGGGGCAACCTGCCCCTGATTTCGCACCGAAGATCCGTTCATTCTTTGAGCGGATCCTGCCCTATCAGCCTTTTATTGCCCAGTATCATTTTGCAATACATACTGAAAACACCTTCCCACACAGCAGCGGGATCGCCTCTTCTGCAAGCGGGATGGCAGCCCTGGCCCTCTGCCTGATGGACATGGAAAAGTCTCTGTTTCCCTCCATGGATGAAGATTTCTTCTATCGGAAGGCATCCTTTCTGGCCAGGCTCGGGTCCGGATCCGCAGCCCGAAGCATCCGGGGAAAGCTGGTCCATTGGGGAAAACAGGATTCCGTTCCCGGAAGTTCAGACCTGTACGGGATCCCCTTTCCGCTGAAGGTGGCACCGCTCTTCGGCAGTTTCCAGGATACTATTTTGCTGGTCGATAAGGGAGAGAAACAGGTAAGCAGTACACAGGGGCATGGGTTGATGAAAGACCACCCTTTTGCAGTGTCCCGCTTTACACAGGCCCGTTCCAATATCGATGCGCTGCAACCTATACTTCAGGACGGGGATCTGACGTCTTTTATTTCCCTGGTGGAATCCGAGGCCCTTACGCTGCATGCCATGATGATGACCAGCATGCCCTACTTTATGCTGATGAAAGCGGGCACCTTGCAGATCATTGAACGGATCTGGGAATACCGAAGGAACAGTGGGGAGCCTGTGTGTTTCACCCTGGATGCAGGTGCGAACGTACACCTCCTGTATCCAAAGGCTTCACAGGCTTCTGTCCATACATTTGTGGAGCGGGAATTGCTTCCTTTTTGTCAGGGGGGAGAACATCTTCGGGACCGCGTGGGCAACGGGGCGGAAAGGTGCTGAAAAGTATTAACAAACCCTTTAGAAGAAAGTTTCTTACTTTTGCGTTAAGTGTCTTAAAGACAGTTATGAAAGGACCACTGTTTTATTCCAAGATCCTGCTTTTCGGAGAATACGGGATTATCAAAGATTCCCGAGGGCTTTCCATCCCCTATAATTTTTTCAAGGGTGCCTTAAAGAAATCCTCTGATCTAAAAGGGAATGCCCTGGAATCCAATGAGAGTCTGAGGCAATTCCTGGGCTACCTGGATGAGGTGCAACGAGCCACGCCGGACCTGATCTCTTTTGATTTACCGGCCATGCGAAAGGACCTTAATGAGGGAATGTTCTTCGATAGTTCCATACCCCAGGGCTATGGCGTTGGCAGCAGTGGCGCACTGGTTGCGGCCATCTATGACCGGTATGCCCATGACAAGATTACGGTCCTGGAAAATCTGACCCGTGACAAGCTGCTCAGGCTAAAGCAGGTTTTTGCCAAAATGGAATCCTTTTTCCACGGAAAGTCTTCCGGGTTGGACCCGCTGAACAGTTATCTGAGCCTGCCTATCCTGATCAATTCCAGGGACAATATTGAATCCACCAGTATCCCGTCTCAGAACCCCAACGGCAAAGGAGCGGTCTTTCTGCTTGACAGCGGCAGCGTGGGTGAAACCGCGCCCATGGTGCAAATATTCATGGAAAAAATGAAGCAGGAAGGCTTTCGGAAAGTCATTAAGGACCAGTTTATCAAATATACCGATGCCTGTGTGGAAGACTTCATCAGTGGCAACGTAAAGTCGCTTTTCGGCAATATCAAGCAATTATCTCATGTGGTGCTGGACCACTTCAGCCCCATGATCCCAAAGGAATTTCACCAGCTTTGGAAACAGGGAATCGAAACCAATGCTTACTATCTCAAGCTATGTGGTTCCGGGGGCGGGGGATATATTCTTGGCTTCACCGAAGATTTCGACAAGGCAAAGGAAGCGCTTAAAGGACATCGTTTGGAAGTGGTTTACAACTTCTAAACCATTCCATCATGCTTTCCCGGAGGTCCCGACTGTTCCTGCTCAAAACCCTCAGTCTTTTCTCCATAATTCGCGGCTACAATATTCTGGTTATTGCTCTGGCGCAGTACCTGGCAGCTATTTTTATCATCTCCCCGGACCTGCCTTTGCGTGAGGTGGTACTGGACCTGAATCTTTTTGTCCTGGTGCTCTCCTCTGCCCTGGTCATCGCCGGGGGCTATATCATCAACAGCTTCTACGATGCGGAAAAGGACCTGATCAACAAACCCAGGAAGAGCATGCTGGACCGCCTGGTCAGCCAGCGGGTAAAGATTTATTCCTACTTTGTTTTTAACTTTCTGGGGGTGGTGCTGGCCAGTTATGTGTCCTTTCGCGCAGCCTTGTTTTTTGCCCTCTATGTATTCGGGATCTGGCTGTATTCACACCGGTTGAAGAAAATTGCCTTTCTGGGCAATGTGGTATCGGCCATCCTTGCCATCACCCCGTTCTTTGCCATTTTTGTGTACTACAAAAATTTTGATCCGGTCATTTTTGTACACGCCACCTTCCTTTTTCTGATCATCCTAAGCCGGGAAATGATCAAGGACATGGAAAACATTGCCGGGGATCTGGCCCAGAATTACCAGACCATTGCAGTTCGCTACGGAACGGGCTTTTCAAAAAAGTGCATCAGTTTCCTGGTGTTGCTGGCCCTGCTTCCTGCGGGGTTGCTGATCGCCTATTTTGATGTGGGGTATATGTATTTATACTTTATTGCGAGCAGCTTACTCCTGATGTTATTTCTCTACCTGCTCTGGAGGTCCACTTCAAAGAAACATTTTGTCTGGCTTCATAACATCCTTAAATTCATCATCGTCTCCGGGGTCTTCGGGATCCTGCTGATCGACATTGACCTGGTTTTAACACGACTTCTATGAAAGAGGAAACCCTACGGGTAGCCCTGGCCCAACTAACCCCCCTATGGCTGGACAGGGAAGGCACACTTGAGATCATCAAGGATGCCATGCAGACAGCTGCCTCCCGCGGAGCGGATCTCCTGGTTTTCGGGGAAGCCTTCCTGCCGGGCTATCCCTTTTGGCTGGCTTCACTGGATGGGGCCGCCTGGGAATTGAAGGAGAACAAAGCACTTCATGCGCATTATCTGAAGAATTCTATAACTCCTGAGGAAGGAGACCTGGATGGGGTTGTCCAACTCGCCTCCCAATTGGGTATTTCTGTGTATCTGGGCTTTGTTGAACGGGCAAAGAACCGGGGAGGTCACAGTTTATACTGCTCCCTGGGGTACATAGATCCCAGGCTGGGTCTCGCTTCTATTCACCGTAAGCTCCAGCCCACCTATGATGAGCGTCTGACCTGGTCTCCCGGGGATGGGAACGGATTGCGGGTTCACAAAAAAGGGCCTTTTCACCTGGGAGGGCTCAATTGTTGGGAGAACTGGATGCCCCTTGTTCGGGCTTCACTCTATGCGCAGGGAACCAATGTCCACGTGGCCGTTTGGCCGGGAAGCGATCATAATACCAGGGATATTACCCGATTTATCGCGAGGGAATCCAGGAGTTACGTGCTCTCGGTTTCCTCCCTTATGAGACAGGGGGCTTTTCCGGAGTCTACACCTTACCGGGAACTCCTTATGGAGCGGTGTCCGGAGGTGCTCGCTAACGGAGGGTCCTGTATTGCCGCCCCTGACGGTTCCTGGCTAATGGAACCCAAAGTGGGGGAGGAGGGGATTTTTATAGAAGATCTTTCCCTTCAACCCATTTATGAAGCGCGGCAGAATTTCGATCCTTCCGGACATTACAGCCGGCCGGATGTTACCCGCCTGGTCCTGGACCGCAGTCGTCAGTCCGTCCTCGAAATCGAGGACCCGGACATTTAGTACCTTCGCAAAAATATTTTCATGAACCGATCCGATAAAAACAAGGGACGTAAATCATCCGGGAAGAAAAGAGAGGACTTTCGCAGGAAACCACTCCCCAAACCGAACACCTCTGGCCCAAAATCCGCAATGCGAAAGCCGGAGTCCCCCAAGTTGATCCGGTTAAATAAGTTTATTGCCAATGCGGGGATTTGTTCCCGTCGGGAGGCCGACACCCTGATCGCTGCCGGGAATGTATCGGTGAATGGCAAAACCATCACTGAAATGGGATTTAAGGTAGCCCTCACGGACGAGGTGCGTTTTGACGGCCGGCTGCTCAGGGCTGAAAAAAAGGAGTACGTCTTATTGAACAAGCCAAAGAACTTCATTACCACTACGCGGGATGAAAAAGGACGGCGGACGGTTATGGAGCTTGTTTCCAATGCCAGCGTTTCCAGGCTATTGCCCGTTGGCCGCCTGGACCGGAATACCACAGGGTTGCTGCTGTTCACAAACGACGGTGACCTGGCCAAAAAACTCACCCACCCAAGACATGGGGTCCGCAAGATCTACCATGTGGAACTCGACCGGAACCTAAAGGCAAGTGACCTGGCGGGGATCCGCAAGGGAATGGAGCTGGAGGACGGACCTATTGAAGTCGATGAGGTAAGCTATATATCAGGATCTCCGAAAACGGAAGTTGGGATTCAGATCCACAGCGGACGCAATCGTATTGTCCGAAGAATTTTTGAGCATCTGGGCTACAAGGTGGTAAAGCTGGATCGGGTGGTGTTCGCAGGCCTTACCAAAAAGGACCTGCCCAGGGGGCACTGGAGGGCCCTTACCGCCCAGGAAGTGATCAATCTGAAGATGATCGCCTGAATCACGACTCACCGGCTATAGGCCCTGGACCGGCCAGGCTTCCTTCATTTTTTTCCTGATTTGATCAAGGCAGAGGTTGCCCAGACTGCCCTCGTGGGTGTGCCGGGTACTTTTATTGGGCACGAATGTTCCGGATTCGATCTTTTCCGCCATCAATTTATACGCCTCCCTGAAGGGGACCCCTTCCTGGATCATGCTGTCCAGGGTATCCACGCTAAAGAGGTAGTCGTATTTGGGATTCTCCAGGATTCCCCGGGATACCTTAATCTTTCCAAGGCTTGAGATGGCGATATCCAGACAGGCCCGGAGGTCCTCTATGGCAGGCAACAGCAGTGCTTTGGTCAATTGGAGGTCCCTGTGATATCCGCTGGTCAGATTGGTGGTAAGCAGGCTTAGCTGATTGGGGAGTCCCTGAATCACATTGCACTTGGCGCGAATCAGCTCGAAGAGATCGGGGTTTTTCTTATGCGGCATGATGCTGCTTCCTGTGGTGAGCTCTTCAGGAAAGGAAATAAAACCGAAATTCTGGCTGAGATACAGGCAGATATCCATGGCCATTTTGCCCAGGGTCCCAGCCACGGAAGCCATGGCCATGGCCGTGGTCCGTTCCACTTTGCCGCGCCCCATCTGGGCGGCCACTACGTTGAATTTCTGGGTGTGGAACCCCATAAGAGATGTGGTAAGTCCTCGGTCGATTGGGAAGGAACTGCCGTATCCGGCGGCGCTTCCCAATGGATTTTGGTCTGCGACCTTAAAGGCAGCATGCAGCAAATGCACATCGTCTACAAAACTTTCGGCATAGGCCGAAAACCAAAGCCCGAAAGAAGAAGGCATGGCGATCTGAAGGTGGGTGTATCCCGGGAGCATCACTTCCTTGTGGGTGTCGGCCAGCTGCAGGAGCAGGTCAAAAAGGTTTTGAACCTGCTGTTGAAACCCACGCAATTCATCTTTCAGGTAAAGCTGCAGGGCTACAAGCACCTGGTCATTTCTGGACCGGGCGGTATGGATTTTTTTGCCTGCCTCGCCAACCCTTTGCGTCAGTTCGAATTCAATTTTGGAATGCATATCCTCAAATGGCGGATCGATTGGGAAGTTGCCCTTTTCAGCTTCCTGCAGCATGCGGTCCAATTCCTCCAGAATGCTGGAGGTTTCCTTTGAATCCAGGATGCCGATCTTTCCGAGCATCTCTGCATGGGCACGGGATGCAATCAGGTCGTATTTCGCCAGGACCTGATCGAGTTGCCGATCATTGCCCACCGTGAACCGATCCATTTGCTCATCGGAACTCCCGCCCTTATCCCATAATTTCATATCGCTGTTTTAGGTGTTTAATTAGTTGTAATGCTTTGGATTCCTCCATTGGGGTCAGCAAAATTCCTGAACTTTCATAAATGGGGATCAACCCCCTCTTTACCCCCAATTTCCAAGTTAATCATTTACCCTGCAACTCCCTATCAGAAGAACCAAAAACCTTATAAGCCCTTCCGACAACCCAAGTCAGGCGGACCCTGGGATCGCCTCGTGCAGGATAGCACTCGCATAGATATATCTTTAGATTCCCGGAGCGTTTTGCCTGCAGGTACGGTTATTAGTCAGCGCCCTTCAGGCCTCAGAAAACGACCGAGCATTTCAGAATACATCTCGATTCCTTCCTCAATCTCTCGCAGATAGATGAATTCATCCGCAGAATGCGATCGGGTACTATCGCCCGGCCCCATTTTCAGCGAGGGGCAGCTCAGGGCTGCCTGATCGGAGAGCGTGGGAGAACCATAAGTATTGCGACCCATATAAACCCCAGCCTTTACCAGGGGATGGTCCGGGCTGATGCAGGATGAATTCAACCGGAGGGACCTGGGTTTGAGCTCACATGGGGCATCCCTGGAGAGGATCTCAGCGATCTCCTGATTGCTGTAGCAATCATTTACCCTAACATCCACAACAAGTTCCACCTGGGCGGGAACGGCGTTGTGCTGTTTTCCGCCTTGAATTTGTGAAACGGTCAGCTTGACCTCGCCCAGCATTTCCGATACCCTGGGAAATTGGACATCCCGGAACCACTCCAGAACGGGGATGGTATTGTAAATGGCATTGTCCGGATTCGGATGCGCGGCATGAGAGGGGGTGCCTCTGACCACCCCGTCGAAAACGACCAGTCCCTTTTCGGCAATGGCCAGATCCATCTGTGTAGGTTCCCCTACCAGGGCTACATCTATATGGGGAAGCACCTCCAGAACACTGCACAGGCCATTGGGCCCCGAGTTCTCTTCTTCGCCTGAAGCGACCAGCACCAGGTTATGCGTAAGATCTTTTTCGGAATACCACCGGGCAAACACAGCCATGAGTGAGACCAGGCACCCCCCGGCATCATTGCTCCCAAGCCCGTAGAGTTTGCCATCTTCCACACTGGCCACAAAGGGATCCCGGGTATAGGCTTTGTTCGGGCTAACCGTATCGTGATGGGAATTAAGCAGGAGGGTGGGTTTGGAGGGATCGAATGCCTGATTCAGGGCAAAGACATTATTGTCCTTTTGTTCGCAGGGAATGCCACGGTCTTCCAGCCATTCCCGGATCAGGTTGGCCGTATGCTGTTCTTCCCCTGAAAAGGAAGGGGTTTCTATAAGGGATCGCAAGAGATCTGTGGCGTCCTGCTGAAGGGTTTCTGCATGTTCCATCATAAACTGAGTTCTGTGAATTTGGAGGCCTTTTCTGTGAGTAGGGCAGGAGGTCCGATAAAGACTTCCTGTACCCCCCCTTCAAGGGCCTGAAAGCAATTGTGCAATTTTGGAAGCATTCCCTGAATGATTGCTCCTTCTGCCTTAAGGCGGCTAAAAAGCGTTTGATCCATAAGGGGGATTACGCTGTCGGGATCCCTGATGTCCCTCAGGACCCCCTGTTTTTCAAAGCAATAGTACAACCGGGTATGGTAATCCCCGCTGAGTGCACGGGCGAGGGCGGCGGCAATCGTATCGGCGTTTGTATTCAGAAGCTGACCAGATCCATCGTGGGTTATGGCGCTGAAGACGGGTACAAGCCCAGAGCTCAAGAGCTTTTTCAGGGTCTGGACTTCAATAGCCTCGATATCTCCTACATAGCCGTAATCGATGGCCTTCACCGGTCTTTTGGCAGCCCGCACCAGGTTGGCATCTGCGCCACACACTCCCAGCGCATTGCACCCAAGTGCCTGCAGGCAGGCCACCAGGGTCTTGTTTGCCCATCCGGCATAGACCATGGTCACTACTTCCAGACTTTGGGCGTCTGTGATCCTGCGGCCTTCAACCATTCTGGGAACGATCCCCAGAGCCTCACTCAGCCGGCTGGCTTTTTGCCCGCCTCCATGCACCAGGATCCGCATGCCCTCCATACCGGCAAAAGCCGCGCATACCTCATGGAGACGATCTGCGTCTTCCAGGAAGGCACCTCCGATCTTTACAATGGAAATTGGTGTTTTCATCCGCGTTTTATCATTGCTTTAAAAGGTGTAAAAGGGCCAGCTGAGCAGCCACGGTCCGATTCGCGGCCTGCTGCAACACCAGGGAGTTTGATTCATCCAGGACGGATGCTTCCACCACAACGTTTCGGCGCACCGGCAGGCAGTGCATAAAACGGGCATCCCCTAATTTTTTACGGGTCATCATCCAGGAGGGGTCCTGGGATAAAACCTGTCCGTAGGATTCAACACTGCTCCAGTTCTTCACATAAACAAAATCAGCGCCCTCCAGGGCTTCCACTTGGTCGTGGACAGGTTGGTATTCTCCGACCTGGTCCGGATCCAACGCATATCCGTTGGGATGGGTAATGACCAGCTCCACAGGCATCCTGCGCATCATCCGGATAAAGGAGTTAGGCACCGCCTGAGGCAGTGCCTTTGGGTGGGGAGCCCAGCTTAACACCACCTTCGGGGTTCTGTTCAGGGGTATGGAATCAATGGTCAGCGCATCGGCAAGGGCTTGCAGCGGATGGGCCGTGGCACTTTCCAGGTTTAGGATGGGAACGCCTGCATGCCTTGCGAACCCCTGTATTACCTTCTCCTGACGGTCTTCCATTCGGTCCTGAAGTTCAGCAAATGCCCTGATCCCAATCAGGTCGGCATACTGCCCGATGACCGCTGCCGCTTCCCGTATATGTTCGGAAGTCCCCCCATCCATTCGGGTCCCGTCCTCGAATTCAAGGTTCCATCCCTCTGCCCCAAAATTCATAACGATTACCTCCATGCCCAGTAGGCGGGCAGCCTTTTGGGTGCTCAACCGGGTCCGCAGGCTGTTGTTGAAGAACAGCAGGCAAAGGGTTTTTCCCTTGCCGACATCCCCGTATTCAAGGGGTTCCTGCCTGAGGAGCTTGCCGGTTTGTATCCACTGCGAGACCTCCGGAATATCTGATATGTGCAGAAAGTGCTTCATAGGGCGTTTTTGAGGGCCTGGAAGAAAAGATCCAGTTCCTGTTTTCCGATATTTAGCGCTGGAAGGATGCGCAGGAGTTTCGGGTTTTTAGAGCTTCCGGTAAAGATGCCGTAGTCGTATATAAGTTGTTTCCTTAAAGGGGCCACCTCAAATTCAAATTCCAGCCCCAGCATCAATCCCTTTCCTTTGACCTTCAATAACCCAGGCAAGTTTGCCGCCCTTTTCCGGAAGTAGGTTTCCATTTCCCGTGCATTGGAGAGGAGGTTTTCAGATTCCAGGACCTCCAGGACGGCAAGGCTCGCGGCACAGGCCAGGTGATTACCTCCGAAGGTGGTCCCCAGAAGCCCGTAGCTGGCTTTGAAATCCGGATGAATCAAGATCCCCCCAACGGGGAATCCATTCCCCATGCCCTTCGCCATACTGATGATTCCAGGCTCTGCCCGGCTCTCCTGAAAAGCAAAGAACCTGCCGCTGCGTCCAAATCCACTCTGTACTTCATCGGCAATAAGGATGGCCCCATAGCGCTTGCAGAACGCCGAGGCTAGCTCCAGGAATGCAGGTTCTGCCGTATCGAGGCCTCCAACCCCCTGTATGGTTTCCAGGATGACGGCGCATACATCGCCCTTCTCCAGTTCACTTTGAAGCGCTTCCGCCTGATTCAGGGGGAGAAAGGTCACCTCCTGTTGTGCATTCAGGGGGGAAACGATAGCCGGATTATCCGTGGCGGCCACCGCCGCGGAAGTTCTGCCGTGGAAACTATTGTGAAAAGCGATAACCCGGGTTTTTCCGGTATGGAAGGAAGCCAGTTTGAGTGCATTCTCATTGGCTTCCGCCCCGGAGTTGCATAAAAAGAGGTGATAAGCTTCCAGACCTGAGGCCTTTCCGAGGGAATCGGCCAGTTCCCGCTGTAGCGGATTCTGCACAGAATTGCTGTAAAACGCCATCTTCCCCAGTTGTTCGGTGATCCTCCCTACGTAGCGAGGGTGTGAATGACCAATGGAGATGACGGCATGGCCTCCGTAAAGGTCCAGGTATTTTTTTCCGTCGGTATCTGTAATCCAGCATCCCTGGGCCTGAACCGGCGTGATATCAAAAAGGGGGTAGACCTCGAACAATTCCATCACTCAGCCTTTTCTGATTTGTGAAATCTTGTCGTAGGAGGTCACGATGCCGCGGATCAGGGAGGAGCTCAGGCCCTGATGCTCCATTTCATTCAACCCTTCAATCGTACACCCCATGGGGGTGGTTACCCGATCGATCTCCTCTTCGGGATGCTTGCCCGACTTGATCAGCAATTCCGCGGCTCCACGGCAGGTGTGCATGGCCAGTTCCTGGGCCTCTTTTGCATCAAATCCCAGCTGAATGGCACCCTGGGTGGTTGCCCGGATAAGGCGCATCCAGAAGGCGATCCCGCTTGCGCAAATCACTGTTGCGGCCTGCATCTGGCTTTCCGGGATCACCAGGCAGTGCCCCATCCGGTTAAAAATGGCCTCGGCCAGTTCGATGCGTTTTTTCCCGGTTTCGTTGCTGCACAGGCAGGTCATCGAATGCTCCACGGAAATAGCTGTATTGGGCATGGCCCTGACGATATAGCGTTTCGTCCCAACGATGGCTTCCATGCTGGCAAGACTGAAACCGGTAATCGTAGAGATCAGCACGTGATTTTCATGCAACAAGTCCTGAACAGATTCAAGGATCGCTGCAAAATGCACAGGTTGAACGGCAAATATCAGGATATCCGAATGAGCAACAGCCTCCCGGTTGTCCGTAGTGATTTTTACATTATCGTATGGTTCAAATTCCTTAAGGGCATCCACATGTCTTCGGGTAAGGTACATACTGGTGGCCCCCCCACTGTGAAGAATTCCCGTGGCAATTGAAAGTCCGAGGTTTCCGGCTCCGATGATGGCTATTTTCATGGCATTGTCGTTTGTATCAATTAGAATCCGATGGCTTTAAGATGCAATCCTGTTGTTTCAGGAAGTCCGAACATGAGGTTCATATTTTGTACAGCCTGTCCTGAAGCGCCTTTTAGCAAATTGTCGATCACCGAGGTTATCAAAAGGACACCCTCGTGCAGATGCAAATGTATATGGGCCGCATTGGTGTTCACTACCTGCTTGAGATTCGGGGGTTCTTCGGTTATCTGGGTAAAAGGGGCTTCCCTGTAATACTCCCTGTAGTGCTTTTGGGCATCTTCCAGATTTCCCCCAAAGGACGTATAGGCCGTGGCGAAGATACCCCTTGCAAAGTTGCCGCGCAGCGGCAGGAACTGGAGATCCGTACTGGCGTTTTGAAGCTGGTTGAGATGCTGATAGATCTCCCCCAAATGTTGATGGGTAAAAGGTTTGTACCAGGATACATTGTTGTTTCTCCAACTGAAATGCGAGGTTTCCGAGAGGCCGGCACCCGCACCGGTGCTTCCGGTCAGGGCATGGATATGCACTTTATCTGTAAGCAGCCCCTGATCGGCCAGGGGAAGCAGGGCCAACTGTATAGCGGTGGCAAAACACCCGGGATTGGCAATGTTTTCAGCCGCTGCAATACGTTCTTTCTGAAGTTCCGGAAGCCCGTAAACAAAAGTCCTTTTCCCAAGGGAGGCCTTTTCTTCCAGGCGGAATTCGTTGCTGAGGTCGATAATACGGGTAGATGGATTGAATTCCCAATCCTTGAGAAAGCGGCCCGAATTCCCGTGCCCCAGGCAGAGGAAAACCACGTCCACATCCGGATCCACCTGATCTGCAAACACGAGGTCTGTTTGCCCGAGCAGATCGGGGTGGGCTTTATAAACAGGGCTTCCGGCCCGGGTGGTGCTATAGACGAACCCAATTTTACACTCGGGATGGTGGATCAACAGCCGAATCAGTTCTCCTCCCGTGTACCCGGAGCCTCCTATGATGCCTGCGCGAATCATTCCTGCTGATGGATTTGGTGGGCTATCCTGCCCGAGTTTGACAGGATCTTGATAAACCCTCTGGCATCGGCAGCGGTCCAGTCCTTGTTCAGTTCACCATAGTTTCCAAAGCCGGCATCCATCAGGTCGTATTTTGATTCGATACCCTCCAGCTCGAAGCGGTAGGGGTAAAGGCGAACAAAAACCTTTCCGCTCACATAGCGTTGCGAATCTTCAAGAAACCGTTCTATGTTCCGCATTACTTCGTCCAGGTACTGACCCTCATGGAGGAGCATTCCGTAAAAACTGCCCAGTTGTTCCTTCTGGAATTGTTGCCACTTGCTCAAGGTATGCTTCTCCAGCAGGTGATGTGCCTTGATCAGGATCAGTGGGGCCGCAGCCTCAAAACCTACGCGGCCTTTGATGCCAATGATGGTATCCCCAACGTGGATGTCCCTGCCAATGGCATAGGCCGAAGCCAATTGCTGCAGTTTCTGGATATTATTCACCGGGGTGTCCGTTTTACCGTTGATGGCGGTAACCTCCCCCCGGCTAAATTCCAGTGCCACGGTTTCCCCTGGCTTTTCTTCGAGTTGACTTGGAAAGGCTTGCTCAGGCAATGGCTTTCTGGAGCCCAGGGTTTCATCCCCGCCTACCGAAGTCCCCCAAAGGCCCTGGTTGATCGAGTATTTGGCTTTCTCCCAGGAATAAGGGATTCCCGCCTTCTGCAGGTAGGCAATCTCCTCCTCCCGCGATAGCTTCCCATCCCGAATAGGCGTGATGATCTCGATCTTGGGATCTATGATCTGGAAGATCAGATCGAAGCGTACCTGGTCGTTGCCGGCTCCGGTACTCCCATGGGCAATATGCGAGGCCCCGATGGATTGGGCGTATTTCACGATTTCCATGGCCTGTACGATCCGTTCCGCGCTCACGGAAAGGGGATAGGTGTTGTTGCGCAGCACATTGCCATAGATCAGGTATTTGACCACGGCGTCGTAAAACGATTCCACGGCGTCTATGGCTTTATAGGAATGGGATCCCAGCTCCAGCGCCCTTTTGCCTATGGATTCCAGGTCTTCAGGGCTGAAGCCCCCGGTATTCACAGATACCGCGTGGACTTCGTAGCCTTCCTGCTGGGACAGATAATGGGCACAGTAGGAGGTATCCAGGCCTCCGCTGTAGGCCAGTACAAGCTTTTTCATTTCTTATTCTTTTTAAATAGGAGGGTTTGTTTGATGTTTCGCAGTCGTTCAAAGGACTTTTTGTCCAGCTTCGGAGTCTTTTTGGGATGCTTTTCCCTGGGGTCGAAAAGCATGCCGGTACAAAGGCACATCTTGCGCTCGGTTCGGGTAAGGATATCAAAATTCCGGCAGGTTTGACATCCTTTCCAGAATTCAGGATCATCCGTAAGTTCGGAAAAGGTTACCGGGCGATAGCCCAGTTCAGAGTTGATCTTCATCACGGCAAGTCCTGTCGTGATTCCGAAGATCTTCGCATCCGGAAATTTTTCTCGGGAGAGTTCAAAAATAGCTTTCTTGATTCGCTTGGCCAGGCCCTGATGGCGGTAATCAGGATGGACGATCAGTCCGGAATTGGCGACGTATTTCTGGTGTCCCCAAACCTCAATATAGCAGAATCCGGCAAAGTTCCCGTCTTCCAGGGCGATTACAGCATTCCCGTTTTTAATGCGCTTTATGATGTATTCAGGAGTCCTTTTTGCAATCCCGGTACCGCGTACCCTGGCAGAGTCCGCGATGGTATCGCAAATGGCCTGGGCGTATTTCAAATGGGAGGGATCGGCAACTACAATTTTCATTGTCAGTTGATTATGGGATAAACAATAAAGATAACTTAACGAATTTGCGGAAATGGACTCACCTAATTCCAGAACAGGAGATCACCCTTACGGGCGACGGCGCACAATACGGATGGAGACAGGAGCGCTCCATGCTGGGAGAATATCGACAAGTACGCGTGCGATCATAGTGTCTCAAATGTACAAATATTATTTAATTGGACCCCTGCCCATCCTGAATTTTAGTAAAAAGCGGAAAATTCCTTTTGTTCCTCAGCATTTCATAAATCAGAAACCCAAATACTGTGAAATATTCGATGAAGAGCAACAAGGGCTGTTCGGAGACCGGATCCGCAGCATAGGCTGAATAACTGAGGATAACCACAGCCGACCAAAGGATCCCGAACCGGAAGGAGGTAAAAATACTGAGCAACAAAGGAAAGATCACATACCAGGGATGTACAACGGTAGCTGTGAAATAATACGTGCAAAGTACGAACAGGGCTGCTCCAAACCAGTTTTTTTGATTTCTCGCTGAGGGATGCAGGCTCACTCCAACCGTAACCAAAGCGGTGATGGAGGGAATTACCGCCCCATAGTCCTCGATAAATTCCCAGGCTTTAGCCCCCTGCCATACAGCCAGTCTTTCTGCCAGGTGGTACAGCCCTGCATTAAACTCAAAATTCGAAAACCACAACTTCAGGGTCTGGGCGTAATGTTCAGGAAATTCAGGAAAATACAACGGATAGACGCAGAGCCCTACCAAAACAAATGTGCCCAGATAGAAGAGCAGGCTTTTCTTAAAACCCAGGATGGGATACAACAAGGGAAGGAAAAGCAATGGAATCAGTTTGACCCCTATGGAAAGCGCATAGGGAAGGGCGGCCATCAGCCATTTACCCGAAAGGATCAAATACATGGCCAACACAAAGAAAAACAGCATCACCCCTTCAAAATGCAGGTTGCCGGTCAGTTCTATGATGACCAGAGGATTCAGATAGTACCAAAAAATCATGTTCGGGGCCCGGTTGATCCGCTTCAGGATGCGCCTGCCGAAGTACAGGATCCCGAGATCTGCAAGGATAATCATCCCCCTCATGGCGATGATTGAACCCAGGAGGGTCTTGCCCCCCAGGTAGGTGGCCGCTGCGAAAAAATACTGATTGACGGGAGGGTAGTTGCTGAAGTTACGGGAACTGAGCGTTCCCATACCTTGGTGCAACTCAGTAGCCCCATGAATGGGCGGGCCACCCTGGCTTATCCAGTCGTCCGGGATGAGCAAATAGGGGTTCAAACCCTCTAGAATCAGGCTTCCATCCCAAATGAACCGGTAAAAGTCCTGGGAGAGATTTGGGATGGCCAACAGGAACACCAACCGGAGCAAGATCCCGCTAACAACAATGAATTTAAGATTCCATTTTTCAAACTGAATAAGCTTGAAGCACAGGAAGAACAGGGCTCCGTAAAGGGTAAGCAGCTTCAGGGTGTCGGACCGTTGCAGGTCGTATCCAAAGGCGTAATAGAAAAGAGCACTTAGCAACAACATGAGTATGGAAACGCGGTGCAGATTCCAGAACGTTAATATGGACGAACTCATGAAGGCTGAATTAGCACCTGCAATAAAGGGAAAAATTAGCTTTTATTAAAGCATGGCACCCAGCGCATGGATCGCGGATCAAAATTCATGTTGTAACTTTTCCTTTTATCGGCCTTTATGCGCTGCTTTTAAGATCTTACCAATGAAAAGGATGATAACGTTTTTGGGTTTGTTTGCCTTCCTTTCCGCAAGCTAGCAATCAGCCCGTCTTCGGCCCTGGGATATGTGGTTCGGGATATTTATAGGTCTGAGAGGTTCTAAACGGAGATTATTGGGATGGAGCCCGCCGGGAGTTTCACCCTGGATTCCATTTGGAGCGGGGAGGCGGAGTAGTGAAAAACAAACCCTTTTCGGTAAAGATGCTGCAATTGGGTTCAGGGCCCAACGCAGCGGTACTGAAACTGGCCTATTTTGATCAATCCGATCCCCGGCCGCTACAGAAGGGGATTCATACCCCTGCAGGGATCAACTACCTTACACTGGGCTATCCAGATTTGCAGGAAGTGGTCAGCCGGATTGCAACTGCCGGGACCCCCATCCTCGGACATGTAGTACGTGAAACCTACCAGTTGGTGTTTATTCGTGATCCTGACGGGGTGTTCCCTCAGCTTTTAGGGCCTCCCGAGCCTGTGGTGGGGCTCGATTAGGCCTTGGCCGTCACGGATTTGAAGAATACGAATCCAAATCCGGCAAATAACATGAAGTGAAATGGGAAGAGCCCGAAATCGTTCAGCGGGATGGCGCTGTACATGCCAAAGAGGAAGTAGACCATAAGTCCGAATTCCAATATGGTATTTGGAGATAACTTCTTCACCAGGTATTTGTTCCCCTTCCAGGAATCTGCCAGATTCTGGATATTGAATTTGGGTGTGCGCACAAATTCAGATCGCTTGCCCATA
>CBFCWO010000003.1:0-85000 GCA_965601625.1 uncultured Flavobacteriaceae bacterium
CATAACCTATTTCCTCCAACATGGATTGCATATCATCAGCGATGATCACATTATCTTCGACGATCAGGATCTTGATGGGTTCTTCCAAAATTGCGATGATTTAGTGGGTTACATTCAAAATTACAAAAAATAATTACTAACCAGGTACAGCAGCAAGGCCATAAAAAACGTGCTCAGGGCCAGTTTTTTTAATTCTGGGTCCAGGGATGCGGGATCCTCGGTGCGGAGGACGGTCCTCAGATGCAAGGCCACTGCCAGAAAGGGGAGCAAACAAATCCCATAGATCACGGGGGCTTGCTGAAGCAGTACGAAAACCAGCATGCAGGCGAATGCCAGTGCACATAAAAAGAAGTGATAGCGTACCCCATTGGCATATCCGATAATAACCACCAGGGTGTTTTTCCCTGAGCTGCGGTCCGATTCACTGTCGCGCAAATTATTCAGATTGAGTACACCCGTGCTCAGGGCGCCAATCGCAATGGCCGGAAGCCACCCCTGAGGGATCAGGGTGTTGGTGAAGAGGAACAGGGAACCCTGCACGCTGAGCAGTCCGAAGAACAAGAAGACAAATACATCTCCCAGTCCTCTGTATCCATATGCATTGACCCCTACCGTATAGCGTATAGAAGCCCAGATAGCAAGCATCCCAAGCAAGAGGAAGAGGGCAAAATAGCCCAGGGATGCCAATCCAAAAGCATACCACAGGGTAACCAGGGTCAATATTCCACTTATCACCGCAGTGATCCGGATCCCTTTTTTGAGACTGGCAGGGGTCAGGGCCCCGCTTTGTAATGCCCGTTGCGGTCCGATCCGCTGTTCGTTGTCCGTACCTTTGATTCCATCCCCGTAGTCATTCGCAAAGTTGGAAGTAACCTGATAGGCCACAGTGGTAGCGAGCATTAACGCGAAAAGGAGGTTGTCCGCATAGCCGAGACTAATAGCTATGGCGGTTCCTGCAAGTATTCCTGAAATTGAAAGGGGAAGGGTCCTCAGGCGCGCGGCCTGTACCCAGGTTTTTAGGTGCTTCAACCCTGGTTAGCTTTCGTCTATTCTTCTATTGCGACTCGTTTTCCGTCCTGATAAGAGGCTACAAAGGCATCCTTAAATCCCATATTGACAAGCTCATCTTTGAATCTTCGAGCCTCTTCCAGGGTTTGAAAATTTCCCAGGGAGTAGGAATAGAAGGGATTGTTCTTAACCAGGAGTGTATTGGTAAGGGCTTCGGGGGCCAGGTTGAAATTATTCTCCACAAAGGCCTTGACCTGTACCGAATAGATTTTTTCCTTTTCCACAAATTCCTTGGCCAGGTAAAACTCCTTGACCAGGCTGAGCTCTTCATTCTGTTTTTTGAGGCTTGCCAGGCGTTGGTTCACCGCATCGAGGCTATCGACCACCCAGGCGGTATTGCGGGCCTGGGGTCCGGAACTCAGGCCCATGGTAAAAGAAGTAAAGGCCAGGGCTCCAACAAGAAATACCACCGTGATGAGGGCGAATATATTTCGCTGGATCCTGCTGCTTTTCAACTCTTTATTCTTCAGCTTGATCTGATCAAGCAATCGTTCATTGATGATCTGTGCCTTGTCGATATCTTTATGCAATTCGAGCAGGTCGCTTTCTTCTATGAATGGCATAGGCGGAGAACTTTAACAATTCAGGGGTAAAGGTACTTAAATTGCTGCGATCCAACAAAACACATCCGGCGGCAGAGATCGCCCGGTGCCAGCGGGATCAGGGTACTGAGGATCCAGGGGAAATGTCTAAAAGAACGATCCCTTCAGGGCGCAAATCAATTTTTCGCGCCCGGTAGAGTATCCCAATCCCTTTTTTGAACACCTTTTTGCTCATTTGCAACCTGTCCCGGATGGCTTCAGGAGGTGATTTATCGGTTAAGGGCAACATCCCTCCATGCGCCTTCAATTCCTCGAGTATGCGCAAGGCGGCAGGTTCGAGTTTCCTGTACCCGAAAGGCTGCAGCGTAATATCCAGCTTCTGGTCCGGACGGATCTCCTTTACATATCCGGTGAGCCGGTCACCGGGGCGAAGGTCCCGGAAGACCTGATCCCTGAAGACCAGTCCCTTGTGCCGATTGTTTACGGCCACCTCAAAGCCCAGTTCGGTTTCCCGGGTAATGAGCAAATTGACCTCCTCCAAGGGTGCTACCTCAAGCTGGCTGTTGTCCAAAAATCGATCCAGGCGGGTCGAGGCCACCAGCCTGGAGGACTTGGGGTCCAGATAGCAGTATACTACATACCGCTGCCCCGCTATCATGGGCTTGGTCTGTTCGCGGAAGGGAACCAGCAGGTGTTTCTCCAGCCCCCAGTCTAAAAAAGCTCCAAACTGGTTGACTTCAGCCACCTTTAGGGCCGCAAAGGTATCCCTGGTAATCAGCGGGTTCTGTGTAGTGGCCACCGGCCGCTCTTCATTGTCCAGATAACAAAACACTTTCAGCCGGTCCCCAAGTTCGAATGTCTCAGGCGTGAATTTGGACGGCAAAAGCACCTCCTCCCCAGATTCATCTGAAAGGAAAAGCCCCACCCGGGTATCCCTCTGGATGACCAGGTCGTTGTATTTTCCCAGTTCAATCATTGCGTATATGTTGTCCGGAACTCTACGGCCGGAATGAAAGCTAGTACGCGGACTCCCTCTTAAACCGCCTGGCAAGGATGTAATAAACAACAGCCCTGTACTTGGTTCGTTCAGAAGTGCCGTATTCCCGGATGACTTCTTTGATGGCATGCATCAGATGTGGACCGTCCGGCAGTCCAAGTTTTTTGATCAGGAAGTTGTTCTTAACGGTTTCCAGCTCGGATTCATCACTTCCGGAGACCAGGGAAGAATCCCTGTTGTAGATGGCGGGTCCCAGCCCAACAGCGACCTTTTCAAGAAACTCAAGATCTGGTGTTTCTGAGAATTTCTCCTGAATATGCGCCCCATACTGGGCGATTAATTCTTCTCTTTTCTTGCTCATTAGATTTGGTTTAGTCGTAGCTTCTGAGGTAGGGCCGAAGATATAAAATCAAAATACCCCAACAAAACCTCGTCATTCAACTTTCGTGGGGTAATGACCTCCAGCAGACACGGGCCGCCGGCATCCCCGAAGAACCCCTCCAGCGCTGCAGATAGCTCCCCTGCCGTGGAGGCTTTTCTATAGCGGAGACCGTAATGGGCACAGAGGCCTGCAAGGGTCCCTTCCTGTACCGTTTCAAAATAGGTTTCAAAAGTGCGCCTTTCCACCTTCCCCGGGAGGATGCGAAATATCCCGCCCCCTTGATTGTTGATCACGATGATCCTAAAATCCGATGGGAGATACTGATTCCATAGGCCATTGGTGTCGTAGAGAAAACTCAAGTCTCCTGAGATCAACAACACGGGTTGCCTGGAGTTGACTGCGGCGCCCACAGCCGTGGAGGTGCTCCCTTCAATCCCGCTTGTTCCGCGGTTGCAAAACACCGGGTTTCCGTCGCGCATGTCAAACAACTGTGCATACCTTACCGTGGAACTGTTCGCCAGCTGCACCTGTATGCCCTCCGGGATGTACTTAAGCACCTGATCAAAAGCAGTCATATCCGAAAAAGGCAAATCCTTAAGATAGGCTGTCCTCTGCTCTTCATAGCAACTTCTTAATGCGATCCAGGGGGCCTTGTAATCATAATCACCCTGGGAAACCAGGGGCAGGAAGGAGGTCAGGAACTCACCGGCATTCATTTTTATGTGTCTGTCCAGTCGATAATAGGTGTCCGGAGCCTGCAGTGCATCGGCATGCCAGTGCCGCGCCGGAGGATAAGTGCGAAGGAATTGCTTGATCTTTTTGGACACCACCATCCCTCCCATGGTGAGCAGAAGGTCTGGACGCAATATTTCGAAGAATTCCCCGGCCCTATCGGAACGTTCCAGGGGGGCCATAATACTGTCTATGCTCGGAAAAAATGCTTCGTGGTGCAGGTTTGAAGTGGTTTCCGTTAAAACGAGTATGGACGGGTCCTGGGCAAGCCGTTCAAGGATCGGATGATCCAGGGTTTCCGGGGGAAGGGTGCCTACCAGGATCATGATCTTGTCGGCATCTTCCCAGGGACGCACCAGTGACCCCAGATCAGGCGTTTCAACGGGTTGTGGTTCAACTGCAGGAGTTTCCGGAAGCACAGGAGGGGTTTCACAGGTTCCGTAAAGCGGTTCCTCGAATGGTGCGTTTAAATGAACGGGCAGCTTTTGCTGCACGGCAATTTGCAGCGCCAGGCGTATTTGCCCTTCGTTTTCGAACTGTATGTTCTCTTGCCGTCTTCGGAGCTCATCCGGGTCCTGCGGGTAGCTTTCATCCCCCCATTGAATGGCCTTCGTGGCGTGGGTGATGTCCTGTCTAAGGCCTGCCTGATATCCGATATGCTTTTCCAGCACCCCTACCTGCCGTATGGTCTGTCCGTCTCCGATGTCTATCTTATACGGCGGACGATCAGCGGAGATCACAACAAGCGGAATCCTGCTGTAAAAGGCTTCGGCAACCGCAGGATAGTAATTGAGTAAAGCGCTGCCAGAAGTACAAACCAAAGCAGTGGGCTTTCCGCTTTGCTGGCTGAGCCCCAGGGCAAAAAATCCCGCGCTCCGCTCATCCACGATACTGAAACATTCAAATGATGGATCCCCGGCAAAACCCAGGATTAGGGGGGCGTTTCGCGAGCCGGGCGAAATCACGATCTGCTCTATGCCCCGGGCCTTGCAAAGGGCAACCAGGGTATGTGCAAGGGGAATATTTGAATACTTCATAGCGAGTGCAAAAGTACAAAGCGCGACACTCTCACCCTAGCCCGTCTTTAGAATTCGTCAAAATGGAACGCATGGTGGTGCTCTTAGCCCGGGTCTCCTCCCACTCGGATTCCGGATCTGAATCCGATGTTATTCCACCACCGACATAGATGTAAGCCCGGCCATTCCGCACCTGGATACACCTCAGGTTGACATAGAATTCGAATCCATCCTCAACCTCCTGGCCAACCTCCCCCAGAAATCCGGTATAATATTCTCTGCTGTAGTTCTCATTCAGGCTGATAAATTCAAGTGCTTTATCCCTGGGGATCCCGCAGACCGCAGGTGTTGGGTGCAATCCACCCAATAGCTCCAAGGCAGCCTCTTTGGAGGTTTTCACCTGTATTTCCGTTCCCAGGTGCCACAGCATACCGGCACGCACATCATGCACGGGCCCTGCTTTCGGACTAAGGCCCTTCTTATGAACTTGTTCCAGGATAAATTGGGTTACCAGGTCCTGCTCCTGATGTTCTTTATCCGTCCAGACCGGTTTCTCCTGCTCGGGATCCACCGCCCTGGTCCCAGCCAGGGCCATGGTTTCCGCCAGTCCGTTTTGATAGCGCAGCAGGCGCTCCGGAGTGGCCCCTAACCAGGTACCCGCTACGGGATGGAACCATAAATATCCGAACGCCTGGGGGAATTGGCGGATCATCTCAAAAAAGGTTCCCACCAAAGACGCAGGAGCGGCTACGGAGAACCTTCGGCTGACCACCACCTTCTTAAGGGCGCCTTTTTTAAGGGCCTTTATGGCATTGTTCACCAGCTCCAGATGGATTTCCCTGCTTACGGGATCGGCGAGGGTGTTCGAGGATATGGATTGTGGAAGGGGACCTTTATACGGGCTGGTATAGGTCTCATCCCCCCGTATGTATACCGGGGTGGTTTTTTCATCCCCGAAGGGAATCATATAGAAACCCGATTGCGTCAGATCCGATGGGGTATTCAGGTCTGCATCCTTCTGAAGTATTGCGTTGATCCTGGAATTCCCCGGTTTTTTGTACACCACAAAGGGCAATCCCTTTCCGTGATGTTCCCTGAGGAGTGCGCGAAGCTTTTTTCGCTTTTTACGCTTTGGGTAAGGCAATGGTGGTCAATTTGCACAGGGAGATCAGTTCATCCGCTGTGTTGGTTACTCGTATTTCCCACAACTGGGTGGTACGGCCCTTATGCACCAGGGAGGCTTTGGCATAGACATATCCCTCCCGAACGCTTCGGACGTGGTTCGCAGCAATTTCGATCCCCCGGACCATGAATTTTTCCGCATCCATGAATACATAGGATGCCGCGCTTGCCACACTTTCGGCCAGGGCTACGGTGGCCCCCCCGTGGAGCACGCCATCCGGCTGATGTACCTTTTGGGTCACCGGCATACGTGCCATCAGGAAATTCTCTCCTACATCCGTATACTCTATATCCAGCGTTTCCATCAGGGTATTCTCCCTTACCTGATTGCAGACCTGCAGAATTTTTTCTTTGTATTCCTGCATTCGATGTTCATTTTTGTAAAGGTAATCAATCCCTTCACAATCCATGTCTGATTCAAACCCGGTCAAGCCCAAAGAGAAACTGCTCTCTTTCGAAACCACTCACCCTTATGAAACACTGAATGAATGGACGGGGGAGACCAACCGCGTATGGGTGGTCTTTCACGGTATTGGATTTCTCTCGCGATATTTTTTAAGGTATTTCAGTCATTTGGACAAATCCGAAAACTATATCATTGCCCCTCAGGCTCCGTCGCTTTACTACCTGGACCCCAATTATCGGAATGTAGGGGCCAGCTGGCTTACCCGGGAACATACCCAACGAAATATGGAGAATCTGATCAACTATCTGGATGTGCTCTATCGACAGGAATCCCTGGAAAAGAGTCCTGAACTGATCCTGATGGGGTATTCTCAAGGGGTATCGGTGCTGAGCCGGTGGGTGGCCGCCCGTCGCATCCAGTGCCAACGGATTATTCTATATGCCGGCAAAGTCCCGGACGAACTGACTGCTTCGGATTTTGCGCACCTTTCCGATCAAACGGTTGTGGAATTCTATGCAGGCGATTCCGATGCCTACCTGCCGGAAGCGGCCCGGCCAGGCCTGGAAGAACAGTTATTGGGGCTCTTCGACCATCGGCTCAGGCTGAAATACTATGAGGGCGGGCATGAATTGAAGGCAAATCTGCTGGGGCATTAATACGGAGGCAAACATATAGGACCCCGGGTGATTCATTTGTATCAACCCTTATCGGGCTCACCTTCCTTTTCCTGGTCAGTAACTTCAGAAAAGTAAGTGATCCGCCGATTCGTAAAGGAGTTTTCCGGTGTAATGATCTTTCGGATCCAATTTCCGGGGGTCTGTCCGTCCTGCTGATAGACCAGGGTCTTCTCCTCTGTTCTGTAAACTGCGGATTTTGATCCTTGTTGCCTGTAATAGAGCACCTTCTCCCCTTCCAGGAAACCTGCGTCGTTATAGGAGTACAAATGGGTTTCCGACTTTTTGAAACGCTGCTTCTCTGAATCGTAAATAAACGTAACCTCTGAAAGCAGCTGGTTGGAAGAATCCCTGGTCTGCTCCACAGCGCTTTGGGGCATGTCCTGATAGTATTCCTTTACCAGGCGCACCTCCAAAGGGCCTTTTTTGCTTTCTTTGAAAGAGGTCCTGATGGACTTTGTCAGCTGTTCATTCAGGAGGTATTCTGCAGTTTGCTCCTCCTTGTATGCAGAGTAGACCACCTTCGTCTGGTCGATTCCCTGCTGGTGTACTCTGGAAATTTCCTGCAGGCGACCAATGGTATCGTAGCTATAGGTGATTTGTTCAAGGATGCTTTGGTCATAGGAAGTGATTTTTTCCACTACACTACTGCCCTTCAGCGAATCCCTTCGATAGAATCGGGCGAAAGAGGTGCTTTCGTCAAAAGCGCCTCCCCGGTAGACCTCATCCCGTTTTTCGACCAGCTCTCCTCCCTGATACCGGTAATACGAAATATCGTAATCCGAATCGTTGTAACGCGTCAGTGACTTGGTCAGTTTTCCTTCCCGATCAAACTCAAATCGCTCCTCTCCATAATCGGTAATGACCGTGCAGCTCTCCACGGGTCCCCTCAATTCAAAATCATCCAGTCTAAAAACTTCCGGCTGGCCAATCAGCAAAAAAGGACATAAAAGCTGCAAGAAAAGACAGAGGATGGCCGGGGTCATTTTCATAAGCCTAAAGGTAGCTGATAATCTGTATACAATTTGGAGTTCCAACAAAAAAAAGGGCGGATAAACCCGCCCTTTTCTGCAACTTCCCTTTATGGGGTTATTTCACTTCTTCAAAATCAACATCTTCGACATTGTCCCCTTCCTTGGTGTCACTTGCTGCCGATTCCTGACCGTTAGAAGCACCTGCCTGAGAGGCCTCTGCCTGGGCTTTGTACATCTCTTCCGAGGCGGCTTTCCAGGCCTCGTTGATCTTATCAAGGGCAGGCTGGATCACCTCCAGCTCCTTGCTTTCGTAGGCTTTTTTCAGTTCCTCAAGGGCATCCTGAATGACCTTCTTTTTGTCTTCTGAAAGCTTGTCGCCGAATTCGTCGAGCTGCTTCTCAGTCTGGAAGATCATGCTATCTGCCTCATTGAGCTTGTCAGCTTTTTCTTTGGCTATTTTGTCCGCCTCCGCATTGGCCTCCGCTTCGGATTTCATCCTTTGGATCTCCTCTTCGGTAAGTCCTGAAGAGGCCTCGATCCGGATATCCTGTGATTTACTGGTAGCCTTGTCCGTGGCTGAAACCTTGATAATCCCGTTCGCATCGATATCAAAGGTCACCTCGATCTGAGGAGTACCCCTTGGTGCAGGTGGGATCCCATCCAGGTGGAATCGCCCGATGGTCTTGTTATCCCCCGCCATGGGACGCTCACCCTGCAGGACATGGATCTCAACCGAGGGCTGGTTATCCGCAGCTGTGGAGAAAATCTGAGACTTCTTGGTAGGGATCGTGGTGTTTGAATCAATCAGCTTGGTCATTACACCGCCCATGGTTTCAATACCAAGGGACAATGGGGTAACATCCAACAACAACACATCCTTGACATCTCCGGTGAGAACTCCTCCCTGGATTCCAGCACCGATAGCCACAACCTCATCGGGGTTCACCCCTTTGGAAGGCTTCTTGCCAAAGAATTTCTCTACGGCTTCCTGAACCGCCGGAATCCTTGTGGATCCCCCTACCAGGATAATTTCGTCAATATCACTTTTTGAGATCCCGGCCGATTTAAGGGCACTCTCACAAGGAGCGATTGTGCGCTTGACCAGGTCCGCGATCAATTGTTCAAATTTTGAACGGGAAAGCGTTCGCACCAGGTGCTTGGGTCCGGATGCTGTGGCCGTGATGTAAGGCAGGTTGATTTCCGTCTGTGAAGTGGAAGACAATTCGATCTTGGCCTTTTCGGAAGCCTCACGAAGCCGCTGCAGCGCCATTGGGTCCTTCCTCAGATCGATGTCCTCGTCCTTCTGGAATTCTTCTGAAAGCCAGTTGATGATCTTCTCATCCACATCGTCTCCACCAAGGTGGGTATCCCCGTCCGTGGCCAGCACTTCGAAGACGCCGTCTCCGAGCTCCAGAATGGATACGTCATGGGTTCCTCCTCCAAAATCAAAGACCACGATTTTTTGATCCTGATCCTTTTTGTCAAGTCCATAGGCCAGGGAGGCCGCTGTGGGCTCATTGATAATTCGCTCTACCTTGAGGCCTGCAATTTCCCCGGCTTCCTTGGTAGCCTGCCGCTGGGAATCGTTAAAGTAGGCAGGTACCGTGATCACAGCGCTGCTTACCGATTGCCCCAAATAATCTTCGGCCGTTTTCTTCATTTTCTGGAGGATCATGGCTGAAAGCTCCTGAGGCGTATACAGTCTACCATCTATATCGACGCGGGGGGTATCGTTGTCCCCTTTGACAACTTTGTAAGGGACCCGGTCCGCTTCTCTCTTCGATTCTGAAAATTTATTTCCCATAAAGCGCTTGATGGAATACACGGTTTTTTCCGGATTCGTTACCGCCTGGCGCTTTGCAGGATCCCCCACCTTGATTTCACCACCTTCGACAAAGGCGATCACAGAAGGGGTGGTTCGCTTACCCTCTGCATTTGGGATTACCACCGGCTCATTACCTTCCATGACGGAAACACAGGAGTTTGTGGTACCCAGGTCTATTCCAATAATCTTGCTCATCCTATTTTGCGTTATATGAATACTTAGTTTTTCAATTTCAATAGATTTCTGAAAAATGAAATCGCTTTGAAAATGACAAACAACATGCCAAGGACAGAAACCTGACAGGATGTCACAAAGAAAGACAGCTCAACAGACAGAAACCGACTAAACTCCTCCATATATCACAAAGTACGCATCAAAAGATGCCATGGATTTGTATTTTAGCCCGAGGGATCCAAAAACAGGCCTATGGAATGTATCAGTGTTTTTGACATGCTGAAAATTGGGGTAGGACCTTCCAGCTCACATACCCTGGGTCCATGGCGCGCTGCTGAACGCTTCGTCAAAGCGCTAAAAGAAAGTGGAAAGCTGGACCGTGTTTCACAGGTTCGGGTCCTGATCTACGGATCCCTCTCCCTGACCGGAAAAGGGCATGCCACGGATCTCGCCATTCTGATGGGGCTTTCCGGAGCCGATCCGGAGCGCATTCCCATTGAGGATGTACCACGGATCCTTTCTGAAATCCGGGCTTCCTCCTCCCTAAAACTCGGGGGAATACGGCAGATCCCATTCCGCGAAGCCGAAGACCTTCGCTTTCTGCGCAAATTCCTTCCCTTTCACGCCAATGGTATTACTTTCGAAGCGCTGACAGAAGGAAAGCAGCTCTTCAAGGAGACGTACTATTCGATTGGGGGAGGGTTTGTAGTGACCAAAAAACAGGAGAGTGGCCACAGGAAGGAAGCTGTCTTCGAGACCTTCCCCTGCCCTATTCATAGCGGTGCAGAGCTGTTGGCTTACTGCCAGGAAAAAAAACTTTCCGTTTCGGAACTGGTCTGGACCAATGAGCTCACCCTTAGAAGTCCGAACGAGATCGATCAGGGCCTGGAGCGAATCTGGAACACCATGTTGCAAAGTATGTATGACGGGTGCCATTCCCCGGGTGAGCTCCCGGGAGGTTTGCGGGTTCGCAGACGGGCGCCGGAACTGTATGAAAAACTAAAAGGGGATCACCCCTATAGCACTCCCGGTGAATGGCTGGATTCCATCCGGAATACAGAGGTAAGGTTCCGGCAGATCCTTAAATGGGTCAGCTGCTTTGCCATTGGTGTCAATGAAGTAAATGCGGCACTTGGCAGAATCGTTACAGCCCCTACCAATGGTAGTGCTGGAGTAGTCCCGGCTGTATTGATGTATTACCTGGTGATCGAAAATCACCAGGCTGGTTTCGATCAGATCCGACAATTCCTCCTGGTGGCAGGTGAAATCGGAAGCCTTTTTAAAAAGGGTGCGACCATTTCTGCCGCCATGGGTGGATGCCAGGCGGAAATTGGGGTTTCCGCTGCTATGGCGGCCGGAGCCCTTACGGAGCTTATGGGTGGCAGTCCGGAACAGGTGCTCTGCGCGGCCGAGATCGCTATGGAACATCATTTGGGACTGACCTGCGATCCTATTGCCGGTTTGGTGCAGGTTCCCTGTATTGAGCGAAACTCCATGGGTGCCATCAAAGCGATCAATGCTGCTGAGCTCGCCCTGGATTCTGATCCGGCTGCGGCAAAGGTTCCCTTTGACAAGGTGGTCCAGACCATGTGGGAAACCGCCAGGGACATGAATTCTAAGTACAAGGAAACCTCACAGGGAGGGCTTGCTGTCGGAGTCAATTTAAGTGACTGCTAGAGGGAGGCAGGTTAGGACTTGCAGTCCTCTACCCTGCGCGTATCCACCAGGTAGATGATCTTCCATCCGGACCCATCATGAAAGAGCTGGAAGGAATTAACCCCGCAATGATGGAGCTTCCCCTCAAGGTAGAATTCATAAGGGGTCCATGCATGTGCCATATCCCCATCGGTCTGAATGCGATAATCCAGCAGTCGCTCCTGGATCTGAAGGGTATCCGGCAGGTTGGCCATAGAGGTGAGAAAATCCTCCATGGACTCATTCTTAAGCGCTGGGGTGCCGGTGGGAGTCCTCCCAATGCGCTGCATAAAGACCTCCCGCCCCATCACAGAGCGCATCAGGGCCGTATCCCGCTTGTGAAAACCTTCAAAAAAACGCTCTATGGTTGCCTGTACTCCCGATTCGGGCTTGTCCTGAGCCTTGCCCGCTCCAAAACTTAACAGGAAGATCACAATACATATGCTTCGCATGATTATCGGTTTTTAACCATCCAAAGGTAATCGAAATCCCATTATGGGGCTAAAATCGCTTTCACGGGGACCTGAGTGTGTCAAGGGTAAAAATCCTTACCTTTAGTCCGCCAAAAACCAGACCATGTCCACTGCCAAAAAAGAATACAAACGGGTAACCGTCAAATCCCTGGTCGAGATGAAGCAACAGGGGGAAAAAATCTCGATGCTGACCGCCTATGACTATTCCATGGCAAAAATCGTGGATTCTGCAGGGGTAGATGTAATCCTGGTAGGGGATTCGGCCAGCAATACCATGGCGGGACATGAAACCACATTGCCCATAACCCTGGATCAGATGATCTACCACGCCAGTTCTGTAATCCGTGCCGTTCACAGGGCCCTGGTAGTCGTAGACCTGCCGTTCGGTAGTTACCAGAGTGATCCCAAGGAGGCACTGCGGTCGGCCATTCGTATTATGAAGGAAAGCGGCGCTCATGCGGTAAAGTTGGAAGGAGGCGTGGAAATCAAGGATTCCGTAAAGCGCATCCTGAATGCGGGCATACCCGTAATGGGCCACCTGGGCCTGACCCCGCAGAGCATCTATAAATTTGGGACTTATACCGTCCGGGCACGGGAAGATGAAGAAGCAGAGAAGCTGATCGAGGATGCCCGGATGCTCGAAAAACTGGGTTGTTTCGGCATTGTCCTGGAAAAAATACCCGCTGCGCTTACCGAAACGGTATCGGAAAAGCTCCGGATCCCTACCATCGGGATTGGGGCAGGCGTCAAAGCGGACGGGCAGGTCCTGGTCATCCACGACCTGCTGGGAATGACCCACGAATTCAACCCCCGATTCCTGAGGAGGTATATGAATCTTTACGAGGAAATGAGCGCAGCCATCGGCCAGTATGTATCCGATGTAAAAAGCCGGGATTTCCCCAGTGAGGAGGAACAGTATTGACGGAAAGACAAAAGCCTCTCCTGCTTCAGATTTCTATCTGTAATGACCCCTGACAACCCTAAGCACAGCAACCCCCGGAACCTGGAGGTCCTATTTGAGGACAACCATTTGATCGCCATCAACAAAAGGCCGGGAGACCTGGTGCAGGGAGATCAGACAGGCGACATCCCTTTGAGTGAAACCGTCAAGGCCTTTCTGAAAGAAGCCTATGGAAAACCCGGGAAGGTTTTTCTGGGGGTCATCCACCGCCTGGACAGGCCCACCTCCGGAGTGGTGCTATTCGCGAGGACTTCAAAGGCCCTGGCCCGCATGAATGCACAGTTCAAAGGGAAGGAGGTTCAAAAAACGTACTGGGCCCTGGTACAAAACCCACCCCCACAAACCTCGGGCAGGCTGGTACACTGGATGGAGCGAAATGCAAAACAGAACAAATCCTATGCCCTGCCAAAGGACGGAAAAAATCGGAAACAGGCGGTTTTGAATTACCGGGTCATAAAATCACTCGACCGATACCACCTGCTGGAAATAGGCCTGGAAACAGGGAGACATCACCAGATCCGAGCCCAGTTGTCTGCTCTGGGATGCCCTATCAAAGGAGACCTGAAATACGGTTTTCCCAGGTCAAATGCGGATGGAAGCATTCATTTGCACGCCCGCAAACTGGAATTTGTCCACCCGGTCCGGAAAACCCCGATCTCGCTGATCGCCCCGCCACCTGCCGACCCGCTTTGGGATGCGTGTTTATAGGTGTTATATCTTCACCCTTAACACGCGCCTCAAATTGTACAATCCCCAAAACATCATCACCAGCTCAAGCACCATTGCAAAGGCAAATGGTGCTGAATACCCGTCCAGCAGCAGACTTACTCCACGCCCAAAAGCAATACCTCCCATGAAAAAAACATTGGACAGGGTTGCTGCTTTCCAAAAGGGAGGTCTTAAGATTCCATAGATCCAAAAAATCCCAAAGGCCAGATATAGTCCCATTATCCCTTTGAAAATATGCTTTAGTTCCAGGTCCCGTAAATCAATACCTATAAGTGCTGCGAGCACAGCATCCGGATTAAATCCGTAAACCAGCCCGGCGATAATGACCACGATTGCTGATAGTCCTAATTGAAGGTTCTTCATAGGGATGGTCGGTATTTGGTGCTCGGAATTTGGGATTTGGGATTTGGGATTTGGAATTTGGAATTTGGAATTTGGAATTTGGAATTTGGAATTTGGAATTTGGAAATACTACCGCGTTAGCGCCAGGGCCTTCTCCCGGATGATTTCCGCTACGGGCCTGTTCTGCAAATGACTTTCAAGCCACGAAAGGATGTCCAGATAGAGAAAAGCCCTTTTCTCATAGGGATGATTTTCATACGCTTTTAAGCGCTCGTAGAGCTCCTGAAAAGCAGCTTTTAGTTCGTGGGGATATATGGAACCCATCTTTCGCAGAAACGCGATCATTTCTCTTTGTACCCCATGTAACTCATTCATTTTCAGCAGAAATTTATAAGTGCTCTTCAGCTGAACTTCAAGGTGGTAATCCATGCCCGCCTCATAGTGGGCAACCAGGGAGAGCACCCTGGCAAAACACATCAGGTCTTCCCGTACCTTGAGATGCCTGTTCTGTATGATTTTATTGAGGTACTTCAGGCAGGCCTTGTGATCCCCCACTCCAAAATAAAGGCAGGCTATCTTGTAGTAGAACAGCATGATATGATGCTGATCCAGGCGGTCTTTGTGTTTCTCAATGCCGTATTCCACTATGCGCACCAGGTATATCCCTTTTTCAAAGGTACCCTCCAGAAAATGCAGGTTTAGCTTGTTGGCGTTCACATACAGGAAGGAAAGGGAAGCTACATTTTCATTTTTGGGAAAATCTTTATCGGCAATAACCGCTTCAAGCCTCTCAAGGGTTGTGCGGAACTGGCTGCTGTATTTTACGAAGAACAGGGATTCAAGCAGGTAGTTATTCCCCTTCAGATAATAGACCGGATTGAGGTAGATCATGTCCGGGTTATCGTAAAACAGGTCCACCCACTTGCTTGAATACTTGTAGCAGGACAGGAACTCCTGAATCAGGAAGCTGTACCAGAGGTAAGCCTTATACATCCATAATTTTTCGCGAAATCCAAGCTTGTGCACCTCATATTCGGGAAGGTGGCTGTCAAAAAAATCGGTTACCCGCTGATAGTCCTCATCGCTGCGCACATATCCCATCTTAAGCATCATGCCGTACAATTCCAGGGACAGGTTGGAAAACTTGCTGGCGATGGAATTCAGTTCCGTAAGCCATTGAGATTGTTTGGACAATTCTCCCGCCCGGTCCGGCAGGCTGCGGGTGATGTATTGGGTCTCAATGACCTTTTCGAGCTCCACGATCTCATAGGCGATGTTCTTTTCTTCATTGGCAATGGCTGTGGCCTTGACCTTGTCGAGGATCTTTAGGCTTTGCTTGTAGAGGCCCTTCTGATAGAGAATGGTGGCAAAGTCCAGTTGCTCCCGGATTTGTACGCGTACATTCTGGTTCCCGGGGTTCAGCCTGAGACTGATCAGGATTTGTTTGTATAAATGCGCCTTCAGGTTTGAAAGCTGCGATTTCTTGACCACCCCACTCTGCAAAATGGTTTCCTCCTGGTAGGATCGCATCTTGTCCAGGAGGTTAAAAAGGGTCAGGAACTTAGCATCCGTATTGACACCCAGCCTGCCCACATATAGTTTAAATTGCCGCTTCTCGCTCTTGGAGAGGGACTTAACCAGTATAAACAAGGCGTCTTTCTGGGTACTTGTCATCGTAATATAAACACTTTATATAGCTGTCTGTCTGTGTGTTAGATGATCAGGTGCGCTCCTAAACATCATAAACGAAAAATGCAGACCCAATCGGTTCGATTGGGTCGGATTATTTTCGTAATTACGAATAAAAGTACATAATTCTGATGAGTAAAGACAAGGTTCAGATTTTTGACACTACCCTGAGGGATGGGGAACAGGTGCCCGGATGCAAACTGGACACAAAACAGAAGCTCGTCATTGCCGGCCGGTTGGATGAGCTGGGAGTGGATGTGATCGAGGCTGGATTTCCGATCTCAAGCCCGGGAGATTTCAAATCTGTTACGGAAATCGCACGCATCGTTAAAAATGCCACGGTCTGTGGATTGACCAGAGCGGTCAAAAAGGACATTGAAGTGGCTGCAGAGGCGCTACAGCCTGCCAGAAAACCAAGGATACATACAGGCATAGGCACTTCAGATTCGCATATCAGGTATAAGTTCAATGCCACCCGGGAAGAGGTGCTGGAACGCGCTGTAGCCGCGGTGAAATACGCCAAGAGCTTTGTGGAGGACGTGGAATTCTATGCAGAGGACGCAGGCCGTACGGACAATGAATTCCTGGCCCGGATTTGCGAAGCGGTGATCAAAGCCGGGGCAACCGTTTTAAATATCCCTGATACCACCGGATATTGCCTGCCAGAGGAATACGGGGCCAAGATGAAGTACCTGAAGGAGAATGTCAGGGGCATCGACAAGGCCATTCTCTCCTGCCACTGCCACAATGACCTTGGGCTGGCCACGGCCAATTCGATTTCCGGGGTCATCAATGGTGCCCGTCAGATCGAATGCACCATAAACGGGATTGGAGAACGAGCGGGCAATACTTCTCTGGAAGAAGTCGTAATGATCCTCCGGCAGCATCCCTACCTGAACCTGGATACCGATATCAATAGCCGCCTGCTGTACAGCACCAGCCAGATGGTCTCTCAGAAAATGGGGATGCCCGTGCAGCCGAACAAGGCCATCGTGGGATCGAATGCGTTCGCCCATAGCTCCGGGATCCACCAGGATGGGGTGATCAAAAAGCGGGAAACCTATGAGATCATCAACCCGGAAGATGTAGGGGTGAACGAGTCTTCCATAGTGCTTACGGCACGGAGCGGCCGTGCAGCACTGGCCTACCGGGCCAAGAAGGTGGGTTATGAACTGACCAAGCTTCAATTGGATGCGGTGTATGAGGAATTCCTGAAATTTGCAGACCGAAAAAAGGAAATTGAAGATGCGGACATACACCAGATCGTGGAAGCTGCACCCATAACCATAGAAAGTGTTGCCTGATGAAACTGAAAATTGCCCTACTTCCCGGAGACGGGATCGGACCCGAAGTGCTTGCCCAGGCGGTGAGCTGCCTGCAGGCTGTCGAAGACACTTTCGGGCATCAGTTTATTTTCGCCAAGGCCCCGGTGGGGGCCACAGCCATGGATGAAACCGGGGATCCACTCCCGGAGGACACCCTGGCCCTGTGCAAAAGATCGGATGCCGTACTCTTCGGGGCCATCGGAGATCCCAAATACGACAATGACCCGAATGCCAAGGTTCGGCCGGAGCAGGGATTGCTCAAATTGCGCAAAGAGCTGGAGCTTTTCGGCAACATTCGCCCGGTGAAGGTCTTTCCCACCCTGATCGAAAATTCACCCCTTCGGGAGGAAATCATCAGCGGAACGGATTTGGTGATCTACCGTGAACTCACCGGAGGAATCTACTTCGGGGAAAAATACAAAAGCGAAGATGGTCGGACGGCCTCCGATCTCTGCCTCTACACGGAGGAGGAAATCAGTCGCATTGCCCATCTAGCCTTTAAGGCGGCCAAAAAAAGACGTAAGAAACTAACCCTTGTGGACAAGGCCAATGTCCTGGAGTCTTCACGTTTGTGGAGGAGGGTGGTGACCAGCATAGGCGAGAGCTACCCGGATGTCGATTTGAATTATCTGTTTGTGGATAACGCCGCCATGCAGATGATTTTGAACCCGAGTCAGTTCGACGTGATCCTGACCGGAAACATGTTTGGAGATATCATTTCGGATGAGGGAAGCGTAATCGGGGGATCCATTGGTTTATTGCCCTCCGCATCCGTCGGGGAGCGGTACGCCATGTTCGAACCCATTCACGGGTCATTCCCCCAGGGCGCAGGCAAAAACATAGCGAACCCCATAGCGGCCATCCTCTCTGCAGCCATGTTGCTGGATCATTTTGGGCTTCGGGAAGAAACCAATGCAGTCATCAAGGCGGTAAACCGCTCCCTGAAAAAGGGAATCGTCACCCCTGACCTGGATAACAAAAGTAAATACGGCACCGATGATGTGGGGCATTTCATCGCAAGCCATATCACAGATGCAGATGACTACCGTGGGTTGAACAAAGAGAATATCGGCTTGGGAAAGTCCACCATTATCTAGAACTTTAACCTTGGGAAGAAAGTACGATCCCCTGCCCTCGGCAGGGGTTTTCTTTTTCAATTCTGGCCATGGTTTTGGAAGCATGGATATCATTTAACATTATCTTATATTTGGTCGCTTAAAGGGGCAGCATGAAAATTTCCTATAACTGGCTAAAACAATTCCTGGACATCACCTGGGAGGCGGCCAAAACAGCTGAACTACTTACAGACCTCGGGCTTGAGGTAGAGGGGATCACTCCTTTTGAAAGTGTTCGCGGCGGGCTTAAGGGTGTCGTGGTTGGCGAGGTACTGGAGTGCGAAAAACATCCCAATGCAGATAAGCTGACATGCTGCAAGGTGGACCTGGGAAATGCGGAACCTGTATCGATTGTATGCGGTGCACCAAATGTAGCTGCAGGCCAAAAAGTCCCGGTTGCCACGGTTGGGACCATACTGTACGCACCGGATGGGAGCCCCTGGAAAATCAAGAAAGGTAAGATCCGGGGGGAATTCAGCCATGGGATGATCTGCGCAGAAGACGAGCTTGGCCTTGGGGAAAGCCATGAGGGTATCATGGTCCTGGAGACTGAAGCGCCTAATGGGACCCCCTGTGCGGCGATTTTTGATTTAGAAGAGGATGAAGTCTTTGAAATCGGGCTTACCCCAAACCGGGCGGATGCCATGAGTCATTTCGGGGTTGCCCGCGACCTTTCTGCCGGTCTTAAGCAAAAGGGTCAGCATAGGTCACTACGCACCCCATCGGTTAGTTCTTTCAACATTGATAACCGGGCCCTCCGGATCGATGTGGCCGTGGAGGATTACAGCCTTGCGCCGAGATACTGTGGGATTACCCTCACCAACCTTATTGTCCAACCGTCTCCGGATTGGCTGAAAAACCGTTTGCGCGCCATTGGGCAAAACCCCATCAACAATGTGGTGGACGCCACCAATTACGTGCTTCATGAGCTTGGCCAACCGCTGCATGCCTTTGATGCTGACCGGATCTTTGGAAATAAAATCGTGGTCAAAACCGTTGAGGATGGTACCCCCTTTATGACCCTTGACGGGGTTGAGCATAAGCTTCACGGGGAGGACCTGATGATCTGCGATGGTGAAAAGCCCATGTGTATTGCAGGGGTGTTTGGCGGCATAAACACAGGGGTAACTGAGGATACCACATCCATCTTCCTGGAAAGCGCGTATTTCGATCCGGTTTCCATACGGAAAACCGCCAAGAGGCACGGACTTTCCACGGATGCTTCCTTCCGTTTTGAGCGAGGCGTCGACATCAATAATACCGAATACGCCCTGGTCCGTGCAGCCATACTGATTCGCGAGTTGGCCGGAGGAGACATCAGCTCGGATATCGTGGACCTGTATCCGAAAAAAATGGAGGATCACAGCGTATTTCTCACTTTTGAAAAGATCAATGGCCTTATCGGCCATGAAATCCCCAGGGATACCATTAAATCCATACTGGCCTCCCTGGATATCAAAGTCAGGAACGTCACGGAAACAGGCCTGGGCCTGGTCATCCCCTTTTTCCGGGTCGATGTGCAGCGGGAAGTCGATGTCATTGAAGAAATCCTGCGGGTATATGGGTATAACAACATCCCTTATAAAGATAAGATCAATGCCTCCATACTGCCGCCACCTGCCCTTGAACCGCATGTGCTCGAGGATGCCATTGGAAATCAGCTCGCCCATAACGGGTTTTATGAAATCCTGGCAAACAGTCTGACCAATCCGTCCTACCACGAGTTGCTCAAAGAGGAAGAGGAAGCCTTCGTCCAGCTCCTGAACCCCCTGAGCGGCGAACTATCTGCCATGCGGGGCGATATGCTCTTTGGGGGATTGGAGGCCATTTCGCATAACCTCAACCGAAGACAACAGGACCTGAAATTCTTTGAATTTGGGAAGGTGTATCGTCAACAGGGCGAAGAGCAGGAAGAGGAAGCCCGGCTTTCAATCCTGGTGAGCGGTAAAACACAGCGGGATCACTGGACTGGCAAGGGTTCAGAGGCTGGGTTCTTTTTTATGAAAGGTATCATCCATCAGGTTCTGGAGCGCATGGGTGCTGGACCTGTTTCGGAACTCCCGGCAGATGACCCGCGATTTTCAGAAGGGTTGATCCTGAAACAGGGAAAGGAAGACCTCGCTGTATTCGGTCTGGTACACCCTAAATTCCTCGACGTCTTTGAGATCAGACAACCCGTGTTATATGCGGATCTCGGGTGGGAAATCCTGCTTAAAAATGTCGCCCAAAGGCGATTCGAATACAGGGATATTCCAAAATTTCCCGAAGTCAAACGGGATTTCGCCCTGCTCCTGGATACTGAAGTAAGCTATCAGGAAGTCCGGGATTTGGCTTTCAAAACGGAGCGTAAACTCCTTCAGGATGTGCAGCTTTTCGATGTGTATACCGGGAAGTCCTTACCCTCGGGAAAAAAGTCATATGCTGTGAGTTTCACACTACTCAACAAGGACAAAACGCTTACAGACAAGCAAATAGATGCTGCCATGAAGCGTCTGCAAACCCGCTATGAATCTGAGCTTGGGGCTGAACTTCGGTAAGCCGTTACGGGATGGGGGAAGATGGCAGGATCACCTGGTCGATTTCATGGAACAACAGATTTTCGGCACCGGTATCCGCCTTTACGATCCTGGCCTGATTGCCGGAACAGTCTGTAAGTATAATATCCACTCCCTCCAGGGTCGCGATAAGCTGTTCTCCCTGTATGGTGGTGAAAACGGCGGCCCCCTCACCCCTGCACAGGGCCTTTAGGATCCGGGAAGCCGTAAACTGCCCAGCCACAATATGGTAGGCCACTAAAGACCTTAAGGCTTTGGTATCCTTTAGCACTGCATTGTAATCCCCGTTTTTAAGCAGCTCTTTAAAAGCAGTATCCGAAGGGGCAAATACGGTGAAGTCGCCACTTTTTTCCAGGTCACGCTGAATATTCGTGCGGCTAAGGGCTTCCGAAAATACCAGGTGGTGATTCAGCGGAGCAGGATTTGCATCCCCATCAACGGATTCGGCCTGGGCGTTCAGGGAAACCGACGCGAGGGTGACTCCGCATAGAAGGAGTTTTGAAAATCGCATGAGCAAGTAGTTCGTTAGGTATAGCAGGTTGGGGTTCCCGCATGATTTCGATTAAAGGTCGAAACCTTCGTCAAAATAATCCTTTTATGACAACAGACAGGTCTTAAAGGCTTCTAACTTATTTTATTTAACGTTTTTTTAACTTTTCATTCTTCCACCCTCAGGTTGACATGACCGTTATCATTGTTTATTTTTGAGTATTGCTAAAAAAAGAAAATGTTGAAAAGAACCAATATCGAGTCCAAGCTGCGACAGGAAAGGGATAGGGCTATGCAGGAAGTTGCCCTGCATCAGCTCCTTAAAGATGCCAAAATCCTGGTCTCAAAAGGTCCGGGAGGCGAATCTCCTTCTGTACCATCTGCCACAAACGAATTTGATTTTGATCTTCTGGAAACCTCCAGGATATATCATTTGGATCACATCCGCAAGATCTGCATCGATTACCGACTGCGGTTTCTGGACCTGCGCTATTTTAAACCTGAGCTTCCTGAGGAAGCCCTTGAGGCCATGAATGAAATGGAGGATACCCACCAGACACAGTTGGGGTCTTTGAAAATCATGGCGCCCTCCCGCCTGTTCAAACTCGAAGACAAGGATGATCCCTTATTGTTTGTTCCTATGGGGAATAACTATTTCTACCTGGTGCACAAATGGGGCAATGACTTGCATCCTTTGAGGAAATGGCTGGCATGGCCGTTCAAAAACATTGTAAACCTCAGCCTTCTAGTGGTGCTCATCAGTTATCTGCTTACCCTGGTGATACCGGATGGCCTGTTCTCAAAAAGCAACAGTGCGGCAGAATTCTGGATCATTTTCTTTTTCATGTTTAAATCCGTAGCGGCAATCGTGATCTATTACGGATTTGCGATGGGCAAGAACTTTAATCCGGCCATCTGGAACAGCAAGTATTTCAATGCCTGAGGCTCCTGAATTCTGAAATTCGAAGGTCTTTGCTGTGCAGGGCAGATGGCTAGCCCGCTACACCTTTACCTGATACAATTTCTCCCGTTGCTCCTTTAGGGCGGGATCCGTCATGTATTCATCAAAGGAGAGATAGCGATCCACCGTATGTGTGGGGCTTAGTTCCACGATGCGGTTTGCCACGGTCTGCGCGAACTGGTGGTCATGCGTGGTGAAAATCACCGTTCCCTTGAAATTCTTCAGGGAATTGTTGAATGCCGTAATACTTTCCAGGTCCAGGTGATTTGTCGGTTCATCCAGAAGCAATACATTGGCCCGAAGCAGCATCATGCGGCTCAACATGCAACGCACTTTCTCGCCCCCGGAGAGGACCGTACATTTTTTCAGGGCTTCCTCCCCGCTGAATAACATTTTCCCGAGAAACCCCCTCAGATAGACCTCTTCTTTTTCTTCCTGGGTCTTCGCCCATTGGCGAAGCCATTCAACCAGGTTCAGGTCCTCCGTAAAATAGGTGCTATTGTCGGCGGGAAGGTAAGAAACTGAGGTGGTCACCCCCCAGGAAAATGCTCCTTCCTCAGGTTGGCGATTCCCTGCAATGATTTCGTAAAAGGCTGTGGTGGCCCTGGAATCCTTGGAAATCAGGGCGACCTTATCTCCCTTGGCCAGGTTTAGTTCGCCTTTGCGGAACAACCATTCGCCCTCTTCACTCCTTGCAGAAATCCCCTCTACATGCAGGATCTGATCTCCCGCCTCCCGTTCCTGATCAAAGATGATCGCAGGATACCTCCGGCTGGAAGGCTTGATATCCTCCACCCGCAATTTTTCCAACATCTTCTTTCGGGAAGTAGCCTGTTTGCTTTTGGCTACATTGGCACTGAAGCGCTGAATGAATTCCTGTAGCTCCCTGGCCTTTTCCTCCGCCTTCCTGTTTTGTTGTGCCCGCTGTCTTGCCGCCAGTTGGCTGCTTTCGTACCAGAATGTATAATTCCCGCTAAACAGATTGATCTTGCCAAAATCGATGTCCGCGATATGCGTACAAACCGCATCCAGGAAGTGACGGTCGTGTGAAACGACGATCACCAGGTTGTCGTAATCGGCCAGGAAGTTTTCCAGCCATTGGATGGTATCGTAGTCCAGGTCGTTGGTCGGCTCATCCATTACAAGTACATCGGGATTGCCGAACAATGCCTGGGCCAGCAACACCCGTACCTTGAGTTTGCCGTCCAGATCTGACATCAGGTTATAGTGCAAATCTTCCGGAATCCCGAGGTTTGAGAGCAGGGCTGCCGCATCGCTCTCTGCATTCCAGCCATTCATCTCTTCGAAGGTCACCTGCAGTTCACCGATCCGGTCCGCATTGGCATCATTGTAATCTGCATAGAGCGCATCGATTTCGGTCTTAATTTCAAAGAGTGGCTTGTTTCCCCGGAGTACGGTTTCCAGTACCGGATGCGCATCATAGGCATTGTGGTTCTGTTCCAGAACCGACATTCGTTTACCAGGTTCCAGATGTACCCTTCCACTGGTAGCCTCGGCCGACCCGGACAAAATCCGTAAAAATGTGGATTTCCCGGCTCCATTGGCCCCAATGACACCATAACAATTCCCGGGTGTAAATGTGACGTTTACTTCGTCGAACAACACACGTTTCCCGAATTGAACCGATAAATTGGAAACAGCTAACATGGGTGCGTTTTAAAATTTTGGCAAAACTACGCAAAATTAACCTGCTGAACTATCAAAAAGCCATGTTAAATAAGGGGTTACGAGCTTGGGCTTTTACACTTTTTAACGCGGTATTAACATCCGTCGTATTCCGGTTTATTTAGCTTTGTTGGTCAAAGGTGCGGAAAGATATATGACAAGACTTCTACTTTTACTTCTTTTTTTGGGGATACTGGGTTGTAAGGAGGAAAGCGATAAAAGCAAGTCGGTCTATTTTGCCGGAGAGATCGTCAATCCTACAGATTCCCTGGTCATCCTCTTAAAAGGAGAAGAACCCATTGACTCGGCCCGCCTGAATGGGGAAAATCGTTTTGAATTTCGTTTGGACTCCCTGGGAACGGGGCTGTATAACTTCCGCCACCAACCTGAATTCCAATACGTATTTCTGGAAGAGGGGGATAGTGTTCAGATCAGGCTCAATACGGTAGCCTTTGACGAGTCCCTCGTTTTTTCAGGAGAAGGTGAGCATATCAATAATTTTCTCATCGATTTCTTTCTTCAGTCTGAAAGTGAAGAGGCCCTGATCTGGGATTATTTCATCCCTATGGAACCCGAGGTCTTTGAAGCAAAGCTGGATTCCCTGAAGGCTCACAAATTGAAGAACCTGGAGGAGCTGAATAAAGAATTTCCGATTACTGAGGCGGCTTACCATACCGCGCATTCCACCATTGTCTATCAGCACTACCAGTATAAAGAAAAGTACCCCTTCTGGCACAGGAAGCTTACCAGGGATGGCAAGCTACACGATCTGCCTGAGGATTTCTATGCCTACAGGGAGCATGTTGCTTACGACGATCCGGCACTAACAAGTCTAAAGCCCTACCACGACTTTATGATCTACCACATTGGCAACCTGGCCTTTATGGGATGCCGGAAAGCATGTGATATCCGGGATGATCGCGTAATGAACCAGTTGCACTTCAACCGCCACCAATTGCACTTGATAGACAGCCTGGTCACCGGGGAGGAATTGCGGGACAACCTATTCCGTACAGTTGCTTTTGACTATCTGCTCAAGTACGATTCTCAGGAAAATTTCGAAGCCTTTATGGATGACTTCCTTGAAGTCTCGGCCAACAACCGACACCTGGAAGAAATACAAAACCTGAGTCAGTCTATCCAACGCCTTCGTCCTGAGCAGGAAATACCGAACCTGAAAGTGGAAAATGCTGAGGGAGATCCTATTACCCTTCGTGAAATTGCCTCCGAAGGTCCTGTGGTCTTTTATTTCTGGTCCGGACCACAGCAGCAGCATCTGGCCAACATCACCCGCCAGGTGCAAAAATTACGCAAGGACCATGAATCGTATCGGTTTATCGGCATCTGTCTGAGGACAGACAGGGGGCGGTGGAAATCCATGCTGAACACCTATAGCCTGAATGCTGAAGATCAATTCTGGGCTCCTGACTATGAAGAATTTGCCCACACCCTGGTGGTCTATCATCCCTATAAGAGCATCCTCACCCGAGATGGCAAGATCGTAAACGGTTTTGCCAACCTGAATACCTCCTTTTAGACCTATTTGTGAATTTTGTCCGAAGCTCCGGCAAGCGATCTGCCCTTGGGTATTACCCTTAGAGCGTCAGCGATTCAATCACGCGTTTCCTTTTCGGTAGTCCGCCAGGAATTTCTCCAATCCGATATCCGTCAATGGATGCTTCAGCAACCCTTCAATAGAGGAAAGCGGTCCTGTCATCACATCAGCACCCAGTTTCGCACATTCAATGATGTGCATGGTATGCCGGACTGACGCCGCCAGGATTTCTGTATCGAAGTCGTAATTGTCGTAAATCTCCCTGATCTCAGAGATCAAACCGAGTCCGTCTGAAGAAATATCGTCCAGCCGGCCTATAAAGGGAGAGACATAGGAAGCTCCCGCCTTGGCAGCCAAAAGCGCCTGACCCGGTGAGAAAATCAGGGTGCAATTCGTACGTATCCCCTGCTCGGTAAAATAGCGGAGGGCCTTTACGCCATCCCGTATCATGGGAACCTTCACGACGATCTGATCGTGGAGTTCCGCCAACTCCTCCCCTTCCCTGACCATTTGATCAAATTCAGTACCGATGACTTCTGCGGAAACATCCCCGTCGACTACATTACAGATATCCACATAATGCTTCAGGATGGCATTCTTGCCGGTAATTCCTTCCTTTGCCATAAGCGAAGGGTTGGTCGTTACACCGTCAAGGACACCGAGTTCCTGGGCTTCGCGTATTTGATCCAAATTGGCGGTATCGATGAAAAATTTCATGGGTATGGTACGTTTTTTTAGGTTTTCCACAGGGGCTGACCTGCAAGGGCAAAACTACAATTTATAATGGTTCAACAACAGGCGCTCATAGATTTTGTCGGGCAGGATTTTCTTCAGCACCAGCGAAAACCTTTGGAGCGGGCTGCCTACCGAATAATGTACTTTGGGATTTTTCTTCTGGAGGATTTTGTAGACCTTTCTGGCTACTTCTTCGGGATCCTTGCCCTGGTCTACATGCTCGTCCATCAACCTGAGGCTTTCTCCATAAGAATCCTCATAGGGGCTGCCCTTCATGGCCGGGGTATGGAATCTTCTTGAGGCAATATTGGTGGCGTAATCCCCAGGGGCTAGAGAGCACATCCGAATGCCGAATCTGCGGACCTCCATCCTGTAGGCTTCTGTCACCAGGGTGAGCGCCCCTTTGGTGGCTGAATAGATCCCCCGGTAGGGAAGCCCCATATATCCTGCAATAGAGGTAATGTTCAGGATAAATCCACTTTTTTGTTCCCGCATATAGGGAAGTACGGTCCGAATCAACCGAAGCGGGCCATGGAAATTGGTTTCGAAGGCATTGACGGCTTCCGCCTGAGGCGTTTCCTCCAGAGGCCCGGTAATCCCAACACCGGCGTTGTTGATCAGCACATCAATGCGTCCTTCCCTTCGGATCAGTTCCTGCAGCGCAGCCTGTACGGAAGCTTCCTCCTGCACGTCCATGGGAAGCAATGGAAAAGCGTTAAAACCTTTATAGTTTTCGGGATTTCTTGCAGTCCCATATACCCGGTATCCACGGGTACTCAGGTACTGGCCCATAGCCTTTCCCAACCCTGAGGATCCGCCGGTTATCAAGACCACCGATGCAGATGTTTTCATCGTGAACAAGAATGATAATTTAGCCCCCCGATTACCCGTGGGAAGCATCCACCGGGCTCACATATGGGCACAAAAAAACGGCAAGCTACCTACATCGCACCGCTACGACCACATACCCTTGCTGCGTTCCCGCCCTGGGGGATTCTGCAGGAGCTGGTCGTGTAGGACTTGCCGAATGCAAATATACGATCTTTTTTGTGTTTGGGTCAATGACAATACATCCGTAATTTAGCCAAATCTGAAAAATCTGGTGGAACTACCGTGTTTATGTCGTCATTGAACAATCTTCGCATGTATCCTTTTAAAATTTATGTTTCCTTCGCTTTCCTCGGAATCTTTCTGGCCTGCGGGGATACGGATCCTTCCAAAGGCTTTGGGATCCTCCTGGAGGAGGGCGGCAAAAAATTTCAACTCAATCAGCAGATCGGGATTGGCCTGAAGAATACCTCCGCTGTGGAAGTGGATTCGGTACGCTACAGCCTTGAAGGAATCCCCCTTGAAGTCCGACAGGGACAGATTACGCTTCAGGCCCCTACACTGGGCACCAAGGTCCTGAAGGCCCATATCTTTGCGGAAGGCAAGGAAATTACCGTCGATAAGGAAATACAGCTGCTGGCCGGAAAGAAACCCGAGATCTATACCTATGAGGTGGTGAATGCTTTCCCGCACGACCCCAAGGCTTTCACCCAGGGCCTGGAATTCGTCGGGGATACCCTGTATGAAAGTACGGGGCGAAAGGGTGCCTCCAGCTTACGCAAAGTGGATTTTCGCACCGGGGAAGTGCTTAAGATCGCTGCGCTTGAAAACCAGTACTTCGGAGAAGGCCTAACCGTTTTGAATGATACCATTTTTATGCTGACCTGGCAGGCCGGGACCGGGTTTTATTTCGACCGGGAAAGCCTGCAGCGACTGGGCAGTTTTAAGTACGGCCGAAGCAAGGAAGGATGGGGCCTGTGCAACGACGGAAAGAAACTCTACAAAAGCGATGGCACCCAGCGCATATGGAAGCTGAACCCGTCTACGCTCGAAGAAGAAGATTATATTGAAACCGTTACAGACCGCTCCGTATTCAACAAAGCCAATGAACTGGAATATGTCGGTGGAAAGATCTATGCCAATGTATGGCAAAAGGAAAGCATGATGATCATCGATGCGCAAACCGGGGCTATAGAAGGCGTCGTGAATTTCGGGGGGCTTAGCAAGGAAGTGACCCAGCACCGGGACCTGGATGTGTTCAACGGGGTAGCCTATCACAAGGGCCGGCAAACCTTCTTCGTTACAGGAAAGAACTGGGACAAGCTCTTCGAGGTCCGGATCGTTAAACGGGACCGATGAAAAAATACCACAAGCCGCTTATCGTAAAGGCCGCCGACCTGGACGAGCTGCACCACGTAAACAATGTCCGCTATCTGGATTGGGTACAGCAGATCTCAAAAGAACACTGGGAGGTCCTTACGAACAAAGCCTGGGAGCAACAGTACTTTTGGGTGGTAAAACGGCATCAGATCACCTATTACAGTCCGGCATTGCTAGGGGAAGCTCTTATCCTGACGACCTATGTTCCTGAAGCCTCGGGCGCAACCTCTAAAAGAAAGGTGGAGATTCGAAAGTCACAAGAAGACGGCCTGGTAGCAGAATGCCTTACCGATTGGGTGCTGCTCGATCGTCAAACGGGCAAACCCGCCAGGATTCCCAGGGAAATGAAAGAAATCTTTCAGTAAAAGCAGCGATAGGCTATCCGGCGAATAAAGGCCTCTTGCCCATAAACGCATTGATCTCTGCCCGCACGGCGGAAGCAGTGGCTTCGGATTCCGGATCCTGAATGATCCGGTCGATCCATGCCACAACCTGTTCCATATCGGTTTCCTTTAATCCCCGGGTCGTAATGGCCGCAGTCCCAAAACGGATACCAGAAGTCACAAAGGGGGACTTGTCATCAAAGGGGACCATATTCTTGTTCGCAGTGATGTCTCCTGCCACAAGGGCCTTTTCTGCGGTTTTACCCGTAATGTCCTTGTTTCTCAGGTCGATGAGCATCATATGATTGTCCGTACCCCCGGAAATGATATGATAGCCGCGATCCACAAAAGCCGCGGCCATTGCCTGGGCATTCTTTTGCACCTGAACCATATAGTGCAGGAAATCATCGGTAAGGGCCTGCCCGAAAGCGATCGCTTTGGCGGCGATCACATGCTCCAGGGGTCCGCCCTGGTTCCCTGGAAAAACGGCCATATCGATCAGGGAAGACATGCTTTTAAGCGCCCCTGATTTTAACCGGATCCCAAAAGGGTTTTCAAAATCCTCCCCCATCATGATCAAACCACCCCTGGGCCCTCTGAGGGTCTTGTGCGTTGTGGTAGTCACAAAATGACAGTGCGGCACAGGGTCATTCAGCAGCCCTTTGGCGATCAGGCCCGCCGGATGTGCGATATCAGCCAACAGGAAAGCGTCTACCTGGTCTGCGATCTCGCGGAATTTCTTGAAATCCATATCCCTGGAATAGGCCGAGGCCCCTGCTATGATCAACCGGGGACGTTCCTTTTCAGCCGTTTCTGCTATGCGCTCATAATCCAATCTCCCCGTCTCCCTGTCCACCCCATAAAATACGGGCCGATAGAGCTTTCCCGAAAAATTCACCGGGGAACCATGGGTAAGATGCCCGCCATGGGAAAGGTCAAAACCCAGAATGGTGTCTCCGGGCTTCAGGATTGCCTGATATACGGCTGCATTGGCCTGGGAACCTGAATGGGGCTGCACATTGGCGTAGGCCGCGCCAAAGAGCTCTTTGGCCCTCTCGATGGCAATTCGCTCCACCTGATCCACGATCTCACACCCCCCGTAATAGCGTTTTCCGGGGTATCCTTCCGCATATTTGTTGGTGAGCACCGAACCGGAGGCTTCCATGACCTGAGGGCTGGCGAAGTTCTCTGAGGCAATTAGTTCGATCCCGTTGATCTGGCGCTCTTTTTCGGCTTCGATCAGGTTGAATATTTCGTGGTCTCTCTCCATGTGTACAAGGGATTTTACTACCGGTCAAAAGTACAAATTGGAGCGAGTTAAACCAGATAAAATAATATCTTTGGAAAGGAACTTATCAAACGCCAATTAACAATTTTCTATGTCCATAAAAGCGAATGATCCCAGCCGGGTTTCCTGGCTCCCCGTAACCGAAGATTCAGACTTCCCCATACAGAACATCCCCTTCGGCGTATTTCTGACCAGGGATGATGTCATTACCATCGGCACCCGCATCGGAAATACCGCCATCGATCTGGGAGCCCTTCACCAGATGGGATACTTTAGCGAAATCCCTCTGACCGATGACATCTTTCTGCAGGACTCCCTGAACGACTTTATTTCTGACGGAAAGAAGACCTGGCGCGCTGTACGGAACCGTATTGCCGAAATCTTTGACCGGGACAATACCGAATTGCAATACAACGAGGCCCATAAGAAGATCATTTTGTTCGACCTGGACGAAATTGAGATGCAGCTCCCGGTACAGATAGGTGACTATACAGACTTCTATTCCAGCAGGGAACACGCCACCAACGTGGGAAAAATGTTCAGGGATCCGGAAAACGCACTGCTTCCCAACTGGTTGCATATACCGGTGGGCTACCACGGACGCAGCTCGACCATTGTGCCCAGCGGCACTCCTGTCAGGCGGCCCTTGGGGCAAACCCTGCCCAAAGATGCCAAAAGTCCGGTTTTTGGACCTTCTGCCCGGGTGGACTTCGAGCTGGAAATGGCCTTTATCACCACAGATGCGAATAAAATGGGGGAACCCATACCGATTTCAGAGGCAGAAGATTATATTTTCGGTCTGGTCCTGTTCAACGACTGGAGTGCCCGAGACATTCAGAAATGGGAATATGTACCCCTTGGGCCATTCCTGGCTAAGAGTTTTGCTTCCTCCATCTCGGCCTGGATCGTGACCCTCGATGCCCTCGAACCTTTCAGGGTTCCCAGCCCGAAACAGGAACCAACACCTCTCCCCTACCTGGTCCATAAAGGGGATAGCAGCTTTGATATCCATCTGGAGGTCGATTTGATCCCCGAGGATGGAAGTGTAAACACCATTTGCCGTTCCAATTTCAGGCATATGTACTGGACCATGGCCCAACAACTCGCTCACCACACCGTAAACGGGTGCAAGGTCAACAGCGGTGACATGATGGGCAGTGGAACCATTTCAGGTTCAACCGAGGATTCCTATGGCTCTATGCTGGAGCTGGCGTGGATGGGCACGCGCCCCATAACCCTTTCCAACGGTGAAACAAGGACTTTTCTCCACGATTTGGACACGGTGACCCTCAGAGGATATTGCCAGAGGGACGGTAATAGAATTGGGTTTGGGGAAGTTCGGACCCAGCTACTCCCGGCCCTTTCCACCGAAACACCTGAATAGTAAGTATATAGGTGTTTTGACGGAGGTATACTAACTCTCACCGATTTTCGTTCTAGTTCTGACCGGTTTTGGCATGCAACTTGGAATACGCATCCCGAAACCCAAATCAGAACAATTATGAGACGTATTTACTTATCTGTATTTTTTGTGCTTTTACTAGCCGCATGCGGGGGGGTAAAAAGAACCCAGCAGGCGTTGAATACCGGGAACTACATGCAGGCCATAAACCGATCTGTACGGGAGCTGGCCGAGAACAAGACCCGGAAGAACAAGCAAACCTATGTTTTGCTTCTCGAAGAAGCCTATGCCAAGTTCATGGAATTTGAACAGAGTGAAATCAGCTACCTGCAGAAGGATGGAAATCCGGCTAACCTGGAAGCCATCTATAAAAAATACAACCAAATGCGTGATGTGCAGAACCGCATACGTCCGTTACTGCCGCTACCCATCTACGAACAGGATCGCAATGCACAATTCCAGTTCCAGAATGTTGACCGTGAGATCATCGCGGTAAAAGAGGACCTGTCTGAATACCTTTATGGGAATGCTTCACAGTTGCTCAGCCAGGCGACGCAGAAGTGGGAATTCAGAAAGGCCTATGAGGATTTTCAGTACCTCAATGAGATCAATCCGGGCTATGCGGACACCAAGCAGCAGATGGAGTGGGCATACCAAAATGGTCTGGATTATGTTAAGGTGCGGATGATAAACGATACCCAGCAGATCATCCCTGAGCGGCTGGAATCAGACCTTTTGAATTTCAATACCTATGGCCTGAATGACCTCTGGACGGAATACCACACAAATCCGTTAGAGGGTATAAACTACGATTATGAAATGCAACTGGCCTTCAGGGACATAGTAATTTCCCCTGAGCAGGTTTCCGAGCGGCAGATCATCAAAGAACGGCAGGTCAAAGACGGGACGGAATATCTCTTTGATGCGGACGGCAACGTGGTTAGGGACAGCCTGGGGAACCGCATTGAAATAGACCGATTGCGGACGGTACGTTGCAATTTCTATGAATTTACCCAGCAGAAAATGGCGCAGGTGGTGGGCAATGTGAATTTTGTGAACCTGCAAACCAAACAGTCCCTGAACTCATACCCCCTGTCAAGCGAATTCATCTTCCAGCATGTGTATGCGAATTACGATGGGGATCGAAGGGCCCTGGAGAATGATCTGGTTTCCCTCCTGAACCTGGCTGCTGTCCCCTTCCCCTCGGATGAGGAAATGGTCTATCATGCCGGGGAAGATCTAAAGGCCCGGCTCAAGAATATCTTGCAGCGACAAAACTTTCAGTAAAACAGAACCCCGGCTCAGTCCGGGGTTTTTTTGAACTGCTCAGGCCGAAGCTCATTGATGCCGCTGTGGGAGGCATGGGCAAGAAGCCTGTCCGCTTTCAGGATAAGAACCTGCGGCGTCTGGTGCATCACCTGATAGCGGGAGGCGATCGTGTTGGAGAGGTCGCGATATCGAATCACATCCAAAATGTAGAAGCTCGCATCCGCTGCAGCATGTCCCCATAATTGTTGAAACCGCCGGAGCATCATACTGCTTAATCCACAGGATGTGGAATGCTTAAAAAGGATCACCATATCCTCCCCGTCCCCGGATTGCAGGGAATCCAGTTGTTCCTGCGTATCCAGCGCACTCCAGGGAATAGTGTTTTCATTCGTCTTTTTATGGGATCCGGAACCCGTAAACAGTGATCTTAACTTCATTCTCGATAGCTCATTACCGGGATTTCAAAAGGTCTGAAACCCCTTTTTCAGGAAGGAATCCTTTATTTAACCCTGCCTATTTGACTTGTTTTTTTTGCGTTTGACTGTCATTATGTCTGCTTAAACGGGTTGGTAGGGTTGTTGACAACGTATAGCTGTGTACGCTTTGAACCCTAAAAATACGAAAGAACATGAACATAAATAATTTCACCATAAAATCCCAGGAAGCCCTCCAACAGGCGCAGCAGCTGGCGCAGGAACTGGGCCATCAGCAAGTGGAGAACGAACACCTCTACAAGGCCATCTCCATGGTCGATGAAAATGTATTGCCTTTTCTACTGAAAAAGCTCAATGTAAACGAGGCGCTGGTCGGTCAAATCCTCGATAAGGAGCTTCAGAGTTTTGCTAAGGTATCCGGAGGAAACCTGATGTTCTCCAACGAGGCCGGAAAGACCCTGAATGAAGCCAGTATCCTGGCCAAGGACATGGGAGATGAATTTGTATCCATCGAGCACCTGCTCCTGGCGATATACAAATCCAAAAGCAAAGTTGGCCGGATCCTCAAGGACCAGGGGATTGCAGAAAAAGACTTGAAAGCCGCCATCGATGCGCTTAGAAAAGGCGGGAGGGTGACCTCTCAAAGCGCTGAAGACACCTATAATGCACTGGACAAATACGCCCGCAACCTCAACAATCTTGCAGATAGTGGCAAGCTCGACCCCGTTATTGGCAGGGATGAGGAAATACGCCGGATTCTGCAAATCCTTTCCAGGCGAACAAAGAACAACCCAATGCTGGTAGGGGAACCCGGAACCGGCAAAACCGCCATCGCAGAAGGCCTTGCACACCGGATCATCCAGGGGGATGTACCGGATAACCTGAAGGACAAGGTGATCTATTCCCTGGACATGGGGGCCCTGATCGCAGGGGCAAAATACAAAGGAGAATTTGAGGAAAGGCTTAAGTCTGTCATCAAGGAAGTCACGACCTCAGACGGCAACATCGTTTTGTTTATCGATGAAATCCACACCCTGGTAGGTGCAGGAGGCGGACAGGGGGCCATGGATGCGGCCAATATTCTCAAGCCTGCACTGGCAAGAGGGGAACTGAGGGCCATAGGGGCCACCACCCTGGATGAATACCAGAAATACTTTGAACAGGACAAGGCACTGGAGCGTCGGTTCCAAAAGATCACCGTGGACGAGCCCGATACAGAAAGTGCTATTTCCATACTGAGGGGACTGAAGGAGAAATACGAGACCCATCACAAAGTCCGCATCAAGGATGAAGCCGTCATTGCGGCGGTTGAGCTTTCGCAGCGGTATATCACCAACAGGTTCCTCCCGGACAAGGCTATTGACCTCATGGATGAGGCGGCCTCGAAGCTCCGCATGGAGATAAACTCCAAGCCCGAGGAACTGGATGTGCTGGACCGCAAGATCATGCAACTCGAAATTGAAATCGAAGCGATCAAGCGGGAGGATGACCGGGCCAAGCTCAAGGTCCTGAACGCAGACCTGGCCAACCTCAAGGAAGATCGCGCTTCCATTTTTGCACAATGGGAAGGCGAAAAGGGTGTGGTGGATGCAATCCAGAAGACCAAACAGGATATCGAAGACTTCAAACTGGAAGCCGAACGGGCGGAACGCAATGGAGACTACGGCAAGGTGGCAGAGTTGCGCTACGGCAAGATCAAGGAAGCCCAGTCCAGGCTGGAGCACCTACAGGGGGAACTGGCTGATCAGCAGGCCTCTGGCACCCTGATCAAGGAAGAAGTAACCTCTGAGGACATCGCAGAAGTAGTTGCCAAATGGACCGGTATTCCTGTCAATAAAATGCTTCAGAGCGAGCGGGAAAAGCTACTCAGCCTGGAGTCTGTGTTGCACAAGCGCGTCATAGGGCAGGACGAGGCCATAGAGGCGGTCTCCGATGCGATCCGGAGAAGCCGGGCCGGGCTGCAGGACCCCAAAAAACCCATAGGTTCTTTCCTGTTTTTGGGAACCACGGGCGTGGGGAAGACGGAACTCGCCAAAACCCTGGCGGCTTATCTTTTTGACGATGAGAACGCCATTACGCGCATCGATATGAGCGAATACCAGGAGCGTCATGCCGTAAGCCGGCTGGTAGGCGCCCCTCCCGGATATGTAGGCTATGACGAGGGCGGCCAGCTCACCGAGGCCGTACGTCGGAAACCTTATTCTGTAGTGCTTCTGGATGAGATTGAAAAAGCCCATCCGGACACCTTTAACGTACTCCTGCAGGTACTTGACGAAGGAAGGCTTACCGATAACAAGGGAAGAGTGGCAGATTTTAAGAATACCATCATTATCATGACCAGTAATCTGGGCAGCCACATCATTCAGGAAATGTTCGAGAATGTCAAAGACATACACAGTGCTACCGAGGCTGCAAGGGTTGAAGTACTGGGGTTGCTCAGAAAAAGCATCCGTCCGGAATTCCTGAACCGCATCGATGATATCATCATGTTCACTCCGCTGAGCCGCACTGATATCAAAGAAGTGGTGCGTCTGCAACTGGAACAGCTCAAAAAGATGCTGGCAGATCAGCACATCACCATAGATGCGACCGAGGAAGCGATCTCCTATCTCGCAGATAAGGGTTATGATCCGCAGTATGGTGCGCGGCCCATCAAACGCACGATTCAGCGTGAGGTTCTCAACAACCTCTCCAAAGAAATACTCGCTGGAACGATCCACGCGGAAAGCGTGGTGCTGATCGACTGTTTTGATGACGAGCTGGTTTTCCGCAACCAGGATGCATTGGTGGAGTAGAAAATAACATAGCGTGCTTTGGAATCCGGGGACATTGCATCCCCGGATTTTTTTTGAATCATTATACCGCACAGTATGATATTTTTTATATTCGTAGAAATTCACCCCTGATGAGTACCAAAGCCGAACGAACCACCGCCTATATTATCGAGACTGTTTCCCCCATTTTCAACCGACAGGGCTACGTGGGTACCAGCATGAGCGACCTGACCGAGGCTACCGGCCTGACCAAGGGGGCCCTTTACGGAAATTTCGAGAATAAGGATGCCCTGGCTTTGTCGGCTTTTCAGCACAACAGCACCCACCTGTTAAATGCGCTTGACCAGGTACTGGAGGAAGAAGGCACTTCCCTTGACAAGCTCTTCCGCCTGACGAACTTCTATCGCAATTACGATATTTTTACCCGGAAGCTGGGGGGATGCCCCGTGCTTAATGTAGGGGTCGATGCACAATACAACCACCGCACCCTGGCAGCGGCAACGCGGGAAACAGCCCGGATCATAGAGGGGAAGATTGCCCTGGTCCTCGAAGAGGGGGTAAACCGGGGGGAGATCAAACTGCCCGTGACCCCCCTGCAATTTGCCAAACAATTCTTTACCATGATCATGGGGGCCGTTGCGATGGCCACCATTATGGGAGATCGCAAATACCTGCACAATACAATTGCCTACCTGGATGTACTGATCCGGAAGGAAATCAAGCATTAAGTATCCCTGTTGTTATCCTATCGAATCCTGAAGATCCAGAGATCCCCCTCGTAGCGCCCGTCGAATTTACTGTCCCTCGCTTTGCGAGCCTCTCCGATACTGTTGTATCGCTTCAGGTAGACATAGTTGAATTTGTTGGAATCCCGATAGAAGGATTTCGGCTGCAGTCCGCTGTCGGATAAACGTTGCATAAAGCTGGTATAGTACTTTTTGGTGCCGAATACATTGGCAATCAGGTAGAACCCGGGCTCCAATCCTTCTTCCCCGCTGACTTCCTGGTACTTCTCCCCCTTCTCAGGCACTACTTTTTCGCTTAAAGCCACTGCGGCCTGCTCTGCCTCCCGAATGGAATCCTGCCTGCGTTGCAGGACCAGGGCCAGTTCTTCTGCCTGACGAATCGAATCCTGTCTTTGCTCCATGGCGAGTTCCTGCCGGCGGGCAGCCTCTTCCATGGCTTTTTGCTGAGCTTCAATCTCCGCTGCCAACCGGGCCTCTTCCTCATCCTGTGCTTCCTGCTCGACGATCAAATCCTCCTTGATCTCTTCTTCCTCTGGTGGGAGGGGTTCTTTTTCACCAAAGGTAAAGACCAGTACCACCTCATAACTGGTGTTGCCGCCCACAGGATTGTCGTTTGAGCCCGTCTCCAGCAAGGCGCCCAGGGAAACCTTTTCAAAGAGTTTAGCCCCTGCCCCTATTGAAAATCCATAGAAGCTGTTGTAACCCGCCTGCGCCCAGTATCCCGGGGCCGACCAAAGCGCATTCAGACCGACCTGGTTGTCAAATCCGGGAACGCGACGGTAATATAGCATCGGCTGTAAATAGGTGGCACCACCCGCAGCATTTTCGGAAACCACGAATTCATACCGGCCCATCAGGGTGATGATCTTTTCATCTGATTCAGAAACAGACTCGTTTTCCGTAAAGTTGTAATCCAGGAAATTTTCGCTCGAGAATCCCAGGGCAAATTTCTCCACCTGCAATTCCAGGCCGGGGGACAACTGAAAGATAAAGTCACGGACTTCATCATCGATAGGAAGAATGGGTTCTCCGGGCAAGAGACGGTCGTCCAGCAATTCCTGCTGATACCCAATCATGTTGACACCCAGTGCGAGCTGTACATTATCTCCCAATGGCAGGCGGTAGGCAAAGTTGAGCACCCCGCCCCGTTGCTGGAACAAGCCTGTATTGTGCTGGAAGTAACCGGCCCCGTAAGCCATCCGTTCCTGCTTCCTCGAATAATTGAAATACAGGGTCGTTGGATCGGAATCAATACCCTGCCATTGCCATCGGGTCCAAAGTCCTACCCGGTGCTCAGAAGTCTGCCGCAGGGAAAAGGCGGGGTTGAACAAGCTGGCATTGTAGTCCAGCATGGTATGCTGTCGGAAATCAGGGGGTAAATCGAGGAGCTGGGAATAGGCAGACAGGCAAAACAACAGAAGTAAACCAGTTAATCCTCGCTTTCCCATTAGGAACTGAATTAGAACAATGATGATGAAATGCTATATTTGCCTTAGGACTTGCCCGCAAGCGGCTTTCTAAATTTACATAAACCGCAAAACTATGAAAATTTTTCCTGCAACAATCTTCGGAATTTGCCTGTTAATTCTTGTTTCCTGTAAAGAGGAGCCCCAGACTTCACAAGCGGCTGAAACCTCCGGGATGGTTGCCACTACTTATTATTTCATCAGGCATGCCGAAAAAGACCGGTCCAACCCCGAGGACCCCGATCCGGAACTAAGTCAAAAAGGCTTGGGAAGGGCCATGCATTGGGCGGAGATCTTCAATGACATCCCCCTGGATGCCATCTATTCCACTGATTATGCCCGGACTTCCATGACTGCGGCACCTGCTGCCGTCAAACAGGACCTTACCGTGCAGTACTACGACCCGGGAACCATGGACCTCGAAGCTTTCAGAGCAGAGAATGCCGGGAAGAAGGTTTTGATCGTTGGGCACAGCAATACCACTCCGGACCTGATCAACCGCCTGATGGGGGAAGACCGGTATGGCAGCATGGACGATTCGGATAATGGCAGCCTGTTTATCCTGACCACCATGGGTTCCCAAAGCATCATCAGCCAGCTGCACTTTAATTGTAATTGCCCGGAGCGACCTGAATAGCCTCCATCTCTATGCGTGAGAGCATCTCCAGTACCCCTTTCTGGTAGAGGCTGTCCAGGTCTGAGACGGGCAGGGGGCCCGCATATTTGTAATTCTCATAATCCACAAACCGCAGGCCTCCCACCCGCCGGGTATTATAGGCGACCCTGAACCGTTTGCCCCCTCCATTGGTGTGATATTCATAGGCCAGGTAATCCGGAAGGAAGGTCTGAACGTCAAACCAGTATACAAACACGTCTTCGAAATCCGTTCCACCACCTTCCTGATCAAAGGTTACCCGGATTTCATGGTATTCGGAATCCCCGATTTTAACCTTGCCGAGATATTCCTTGTTGACTGCCCGGTCGTTTAGCCCATAAGGGAGATAGGCAAAATAGTGTACGGAGTTCACCGCCTCTGAAATCTTGTGTGCCGTGGTATCGGCAAGGTTTTGACGTACCCCCCCGACCCTTCGCTCAAAGCGATTACCTGTCCTAATATCGGCTATCCTGCCCGTGTCCGTTACCGTGATCCGCTCCAGCACGCGCTGTCCATTTTCACGACGCCTGATGTATTCCCGGTCCCTGAAGACAAATCGGATATCGCTGCTTTCATACAGATGCCCCCCTGAGGCCTCTATGGCCTGATCGACGATTTTCTGGGGATCTGCAGCCTGTTGCTTATTCCCCTTGCAACTCAAGAGGGACCCTATGAGCAGGATCCAAAGATATTTTAACATGTCAATTGCTTTTGCTTGCAAAGGTGGCATTTTCATTGAAAATGGCATTGCGCCTGCCACCGTTAATCCACATTCCCTGCAAATTGTGCTACTTTTGCAGGGATGCAAAAACGAATCGACATAAAAAACAAGCGTGCCCGCTTTGATTATGAATTATTGGAGACCTATGTGGCGGGTATCGTGCTTTCCGGAACGGAGATCAAATCCATCCGGGAGGGCAAGGCTTCTATTGCCGAAAGTTTTTGTGAATTCAATGAGCGGGATGAGCTCTTTGTCATCAACATGCAGGTGGATCCCTATAGCCATGGTTCACATTACAACCACCAACCCAAGGCAGCCAGAAAATTGCTGCTTCAGAAGCAGGAGCTGCGGAAACTCAGGAAAGCCGTAAAAACCAGTGGGAATACCATCATCCCCCTGAATCTTTTCATCAATGACCGGGGACTGGCGAAGATGAAAATTGCCCTCGGGCGGGGGAAAAAACTCTACGACAAGCGCGAAACCATCAAAGACCGGGACTCCAAAAGACAGCTGGATCGGGTTAAAAAACAGTTTAATTCCTGAGAAATCGCGGATTAGTTTTTATCCTCAAGCAGTGGGACGAACCTGAAAGAACCGCACTCCCGCCTTTCGAATTCCGTCTCGGAGGTGCGTGTGATCAGCAGCATGACCTGTTCATCGCTTCCCACGGGGATTACCATCCTCCCCCCGATCTTCAATTGAGACAGTAGCTTTTTCGGGATGTCGGGAGCCCCGGCTGTCACCAGGATGCCATCAAACGGAGCTTCCTCCGGCAGTCCTTTATACCCATCCCCAAAGACATACCGCTTAGGGCGATAGCCCATTTTCTTGAAGAAAAGATTCGTCTTCTTAAAAAGGCTCGATTGGCGCTCGATGGTATAGACCCTGGCTTTGAGCTTCAGCAACACCGCAGTCTGGTATCCGCTTCCCGTCCCGATCTCAAGGATCTTGTCCCCCGGTTTGACCTGAAGCAGTTCGGTTTGAAACGCCACGGTATACGGTTGGGAAATCGTCTGCCCTGCGGCGATGGGAAAGGCTTTGTCCTGATAGGCATGGTCCTCAAACCCGCTATCCATAAACAAGTGCCTGGGCACCGCCCGTATGGCCTCCAATACGGATTTATCACGTATCCCTTTGGAGGCAACCACTTCCACGAGCTGATTGCGTTTGCCCCGGTGTTTCAATGTATCCTTCAATCCGCTTTTTTTACGAATTTAGAAAAACTTGTGTACAGTCTCCTCCTTTTCTGCGACCGTTTTCCTCTGCACTCCAATAATACGCTGGCCCGGTGAAGAATAGGGTTGAACTTCCCTTCCCCCAACAGGGTTAACTCGATAACTATGATTATTTTTGACAAAATTCCAAGGAAAATCATATGTTAAAAGCTGGCGTTCTCGGAGCAGGGCATCTGGGCAAAATTCATCTAAGACTGCTAAAGGAATCTTCCCTATACGATCTGATCGGGTTTTACGACCCGGATATCATTCAGGGCAAAAGCGTGTCTGATGAATTCGGCATCCCGTATTTCGACAATATGAATGACCTCATATCCGCTGTGGACATGGTGGATATAGTGACCCCTACCCTATCCCATTACGATTGTGCAAAGAAGGCGATTAAGGCAGGAAAGCACGTCTTTATTGAAAAACCCATAACCCATACCTTTGCGGAAGCACAGGAACTGATGGAGCTCCTGCAGGAAAGAGGTTTAAAAGGACAGGTAGGCCATGTGGAGCGCTTCAACCCTGCATTCCAGGCCGTTCAGAAGCAGATCGAACAACCCATGTTTATCGAAAGCCATCGCCTTGCCGAATTCAATCCAAGGGGCACTGATGTCCCTGTGGTCCTGGACCTGATGATACACGATATCGACATCATCCTGAGCGTGGTAAACTCCGAGGTTCGGGAGATCCAGGCCAGCGGCGTATCGGTGATCAGCAACTCACCTGACATTGCCAACGCCCGCATTGCCTTTGAGAATGGTTGTGTAGCAAACCTTACCGCCAGCCGAATTTCGCTCAAAAACATGCGCAAATCCCGATTTTTCCAGCGCGATGCCTACATCTCTGTCGACTTCCTGGAGCGCAAGGTAGAGGTAGTCCGGATGAAGGATGCACCAGAGCAGCCTGGGGAGTTTGACATGGTGCTCCAGAATGCGGAAGGGGTCAAGAAGCAAATCTACTTTGAAAACCCGGGCATTGAGAAAAACAATCCTATTCTGGAGGAACTGGAAGAATTTGCAAAGGCCATTGAAACGGACCAAATGCCCCCGGTCCCCCTGGAGCAGGGCGCCAGAGCCTTGGATGTCGCCTTGCGCATCATCGAGGCTTTCGGGGAAGCAGATTCCTTGTAAGAACCATATATTAATTCGAAGACCATGATAAAATCAATAGCTGTTATTGGGGGCGGGACCATGGGAAACGGTATTGCCCATGTATTTGCACAACACGGATACCAGGTACATCTGGTGGACCTGTCGGAAGATCGGTTGAAAAGGGGAATGGAAACCATAGAGAAAAACCTTGACCGCATGTTGAAAAAAGGGGTGATTGAGGCCGCAGAAGTGACCAAAACCCTGGCAAACATCAGCACCTTTACCGAAATGGCGGAAGCCCTGGGGCAAGTGGACCTGGTAGTGGAAGCCGCTACGGAAGATTCCAGCCTGAAGAAACAGATATTCGGGGATCTTGACAGGCACTGCCCCCCGGAGGCCATTCTCGCCACCAATACCTCATCCATCTCCATCACCGAAATCGCTGCGGTAACCAAACGCCCGGAAAAGGTCATTGGGATGCATTTTATGAATCCGGTGCCGATCATGAAACTGGTGGAGGTGATCCGGGGGTACAGCACCAGTGATGAGGTTACCGGGACTGTCCTGGAATTATCACGTAAACTGGGTAAGACCCCCACCGAGGTAAACGACTATCCAGGGTTTATCGCCAACCGCATCCTGATGCCCATGATCAATGAAGCCATTGAAAGCCTCTTTCACGGCATCGCCGGAGTCAGCGAGATCGATACGGTTATGAAGCTGGGGATGGGACACCCCATGGGGCCCCTGCAACTTGCGGACTTTATCGGACTGGACGTATGTCTTTCCATCCTCGAGGTCATGTACGATGGATTCAAGAATGCCAAGTATGCACCCTGCCCGCTCCTGGTCAAAATGGTCACAGCGGGCAAGCTGGGTATTAAATCAGGGGAGGGCTTCTACGATTACAGCCAGTCCAGAAAAGCGGAAATGGTAGCTCCTCAATTCCGCTAATCCTTTATCCCCAAACCACATGCCTATGAGTATAGCTGAAAACCTGAAGCATATCCGACAGTCCCTGCCACCCCACGTGCATCTGGTAGCCGTCTCCAAAACCAAGAGCCAGGAGGAGATCATGCAGGCCTACCAGGCGGGCCAGCGAATTTTCGGCGAGAACAAGGTACAGGAAATGGTGGGTAAATGGGAAGCCCTTCCACGGGATATCGAATGGCATATGATCGGGCACCTCCAGCGAAACAAAGTAAAATACATGGCACCCTTTGTCAGCTTGATCCACGGGGTGGACAGCTTGCGGTTGCTCCGGGAAATCGACAAAAGGGCTTCGCAAAACCAGCGCGTGGTGGATTGTCTGCTTCAGGTGCATATCGCCCGAGAGTCCACCAAGTTCGGATTTGACGGGCAAGAGCTCGGGGAACTCCTGGAAAGTGGCGTGCTCAAAGAGCTTCCCCATGTCTGCATACGAGGCTTGATGGGAATGGCAACCTTCACAGAGGACCAGAAGCAGGTCCGACTTGAATTCCGCAACTTGAAGGCTCATTTTGAAAAGCTCCAGGAGCATGTGAACACAGCCGATACGCTCTCCATGGGCATGAGCGGGGATTACAGGATTGCCATTGAGGAGGGGAGTACCATGGTCCGTATAGGAAGTAGTATCTTTGGCCCTAGAAATACTGCATAGAGAGGTCCATTCGCATGTATGCCATTCTGGATATAGAAACTACGGGAGGAAAGTATAACGAGGAAGCGATTACCGAGATCGCCATTCACCGTTTTGACGGCCACCGTGTGACCGATACGTTTATCAGCCTGGTAAATCCCGAGCGTGAAATACAGCCCTACGTCCAAAAGCTTACCGGGATCAGCCAGAAAATGGTGCGCACTGCGCCAAAATTCTATCAGCTGGCCAAAAGAATCCTGGAAATTACCCAGGACAGTATTCTGGTGGCCCACAACGCCCAATTCGATTATCGAATCCTACGCACGGAGTTTCATCGGCTGGGCTTCGATTATCAGCGGAAGACGCTCTGCACGGTAGACCTTTCACAACGACTGATCCCTGAAGCGGAGTCGCATAGCCTTGGTAAACTGGTGCGATCCCTGGGAATCCCGTTGAACAACCGGCATAGGGCCAACGGGGACGCCCTGGCCACCCTGAAATTATTCCAGGTATTGTTGGACCGGGATACGGAGAAAGAGATTTTAAGGGAAATCGTTAGGGCAGAACAGCACGGAGAGCTCTCTACCCGTCAGTTGCGACTGGTGGAATCCGTGCCCCTGGATACGGGGGTATACTATCTGTTCAACCGGGATAAGGAGCTTATCTTCCTGAACAGCAGCAGGAATATGCAGGCTTCGGTAAACCAACACTTCACCCGTCAGGACCGCAAGGGGCACAAGCTCCGGAAGGAAATCAGAGAGGTTCAGTTTGAAAGGACGGGAGGAGAACTAATGGCCAGGCTGAAGGCCCATGTAGAAGTCTTTGACAACCGACCCGTATATAACCCCCCGTTCCAACTGGAAAGGAAAAACAGCCCTGAAGCGCTCCATGTGAACGGAACCACCTATTCCCTGAACGGGAAGAACCTCCTTTTGGTGGACAAAGGCAGGAATCAGGGGGAACAATCTGCCATTTGGCTGCAGGGTCCCGAGGTTCGGGGCATGGGGTATTACGCCCTGAACCATCAAATAAATAATATTCATATCTTAGAATCACTCTTAACCCCTGTAAAGCAATACGAGGGTGCCCTGCATGTGATCTCAGAGTACCTGCGAGAGAAGCGGATCGCGAAAGCCATTGAGTTCTAATACCCGGAATTGAAAAAAAGGATCCAAAAAAAAGACAGCTGGAGGGACATCCTCCACGAGGTCATCTACGAGGCCGACACCCCCATGGGGAAGTGGTTCGATCTGATCCTCATCCTGATCATCCTGCTTAGTGTGGTGCTGGTGATGCTGGAGAGCGTGAAGGAAATCGATGCGAAATACCACGACCAGCTCCTGGCCATGGAGTGGGTCGTGACCATTTTCTTTACCGTCGAATACATCGCAAGGATCATCAGCATTCGAAAACCTTCCAAATACATCTTCAGCTTTTATGGGATCATTGATTTTCTATCCACCATCCCGCTCTACCTGTCCTATCTCATTGCAGGCTCACAGGTATTCCTTGCAGTCCGGGCGTTTCGGTTGCTGAGGATCTTTCGTATTTTAAAACTGGTACAATTCATTGGGGAAGCCTCCCAACTTGGTGCCGCGCTTAAGGCAAGCCGCGCCAAGATCGCGGTATTTATCTATGTAGTCCTCATTGTGTCGGTAATCCTGGGTACGGCCATGTACCTGATAGAAGACGATACCGCCGGGTTTACCAGTATCCCAAGGAGCATTTACTGGACCATTGTCACCCTTACCACCGTAGGGTATGGAGATATTGCCCCTCAGACCAGCCTTGGGCAATTCATTGCCACCCTGGTCATGATCCTCGGGTATGGGATCATTGCAGTTCCTACCGGAATCGTCACCGTCGAGTTCGGCAAGCAGGGCCGAGGCAAGATCTCCAGGGATGACCCGAACTATGTCCATATCAATACCCAGTCCTGTACTGCCTGCTCTGCCGAAGGACACCGGGATGATTCACGGTATTGCTACAAATGCGGGGCAGAGCTTTGAAAAACCACTATCTCATTACCATTTGCGGGCCAACCGGGATTGGGAAGACGGACTGGGCCATTCGCCTGGCACTGCACTACCAGACCGAGATCCTTTCGGCAGATTCAAGACAGTTCTATCGTGAAATGCAGATCGGAACGGCCGTTCCCACAGCAGCCGAACTTCAACGTGCAACGCATCACTTCATACAGCATAGATCCATTTTTGAGCCTTATTCGGTGGGGGATTTTGAAAAGGACGCCCGGGCACGACTGGACCGGTTGTTCCATCATCATTCCGTGGTAATCATGGTGGGAGGAAGCGGGCTCTACCTGGATGCTGTCACCAGGGGACTGGATGTGTTTCCTGAGGTGCCTTCCCAGGTCAGGGAGGAGCTCGATGCGCTCTATCGGGAAAAAGGCTTAGAAGGCTTGCAGGAGCTGCTCGCCAAGCTGGACCCGGCGTATCACAAAACCGTGGACCTTAAGAATCCCCACAGGCTGATCCGTGCGCTGGGGGTATGCCTGGCCAGTGGAAAGGCATACAGCTCCTTCAGGGGGAAACGCAAGGCCCCTACGGATTTTGTTCATGTCCCACTGGGTATTGCGGCTCCTCGCGAGGTGGTTTATGAGCGGATTGAAAAGCGTGTGGACCAGATGATGGAACAGGGCTTGTTGGGAGAAGCCGAAGCGCTCTATCCTCACCGGGATCGCATTGCACTGCAAACGGTCGGGTATCAAGAACTGTTTGCTTATATTGAGGGCAGGTGGGACCTGGAAACGGCTGTTGGGGAAATCAAAAAAAATACGAGGCGCTTTGCCAAAAGGCAGGGCACATGGTTTCGCCGCAATCCAGATATTCATTGGATACCCTTTGACGCCCCCACAGAAGCCGCCCTCCGGTATCTGAACGAAAAAATAAACACCACAACCCATGAATGAAGGTGGCAAATTATTTGTTGTGATGGGTGTTTCGGGCTGCGGCAAGACGACCCTTGGCAAGGCCCTGGCTGCACACAATGGCCTTCCTTTTTTCGATGGGGATGATTATCATACGGCCGGGAACATTGCAAAAATGTCCGCAGGGATTGCCCTGGACGACGAGGACCGAAAAGGATGGCTGGAACGACTGAACGAACTCCTCAAAGCGCATGGAAGAACAGGGGCGGTCGTGGCCTGTTCTGCCCTGAAGCAGTCCTATCGAAAAATCCTGGATAAAGACCTGGATCGCGTAATATGGGTATATCTGGAAGGAAGTTATGAGGCGATCCTTGACCGCCTTAAGCAGCGGGAAGGACATTATATGCCGCCTTCCCTCCTGCGTTCTCAGTTTGAAGCCCTGGAGCCGCCCCAAGATGCTATACGGGTGCCTGTAGGGTTCACGGTTGCAGAGGCGCTTGAAAAGATTGGCCTTGAAGCTCGCTCCTGAGCGCCGTCAACCGGCTGGTAAGCTATTTGGAATCGGTCTTCTCCGAATCGGTTTTAACAACTAAACGGAATCCCTCTCCATGGATGTTGAGAATTTCGACGCTGTCGTCCCTTTTCAGGTACTTGCGCAACTTGGCAATGTAGACATCCATGCTCCGGGAAGTAAAATAATTGTCGTCCCTCCAGATCTTTGTCAGTGCCAGTTCCCTGGGCATCAGATCATTCTCATGCAGCGCCAGAAGCCTTAACAGCTCGTTTTCCTTGGGTGAGAGTTTAATGGGCTCCTCGTCTTTGTATTTCAGGAATCGCAATTTTGAATTCAGATGGAAGTTTCCAACCTGGAATTCAAACTGTTTGCTGTCGGCCAGGCTGTTGGACTGCTTTCTAACCAGAATCGCCTGTAGTTTTGCAAGCAGCACTTCAGAATCAAAGGGTTTGTTCAGGTAGTCGTCTGCTCCGGCCTTATAACCCTTCAGTACATCCTCCTTCATGGTCTTGGCCGTCAGGAAAATGATCGGAACACTTTCATTCTTTTCACGGATTTCCTTGGCAAGCGTAAATCCGTCCTTATAGGGCATCATGACATCGAGGATGCAAACGTCGTAAGAGTCTTTTTTGAATTTTTCAAAACCCTCCATCCCGTTTTTGGCCAGGGTTACGTCAAAATCGTTCATGGACAGGTAGTCCTTCAAAACGATTCCAAAATTTGGATCATCCTCGACAAGCAATATTTTCTTATTTGCAGTTTCCATACATCTTAAATTAGAGGGAGTTTTATATAGAAAGTACTTCCTTTTCCTTTCTCACTTTCCGCATAGACCTCTCCCTGGTGGTCCTCTACGATTTTTTTGACATAGGCCAATCCAAGCCCATGTCCTTTAACATTATGAATATCTCCGGTATGTTCCCGGTAAAATTTTTCAAAGATCCTTTTCAGGACTACCTTGGACATTCCAGCACCCTGGTCCTGAATCCGGATAACAATAAAGTTCTTAGCTACCTCGGTGAACACCTCTATCATGGGTGCCTCGGGCGAATACTTGACCGCGTTATCCAGGATATTTACCAGTACATTCCCAAAATGGGTCTGGTTGGCCAGGACTTCTGAACGCCCGGCATCCAGGTGTGTCTTGATATACCCGCCCCGGTCCTGCACAATGAGTTCAACGTGGTCGATGGCCTTTTTGATTAGGTCGTGGGCATCCACCCTTTCCTTACTGATATCCAGCTGATTCTTCTCCAGTTTTGATATCCTGAGGACATTCTCAACCTGAGCATGCATCCGTTTGTTCTCATCCCGAATCATCCCGAGGTAACGGCCTACTTTTTCCTGATCGCCCATGATCTTCGGATTCTTGATGGCCTCTACCGCCAGGTTGATCGTCGCAATAGGCGTTTTGAACTCATGGGTCATGTTGTTGATAAAATCCGTCTTGATCTCCGATATCTGCTTCTGGCGGATCAACTGATAGATTGCGCTGGCATAGGCGATCATGATGATCAATGTAAAGAGCAGGGAAAGGACGGCCATTCCCATGACGGACTGCAGCAGGAAATTCTTTTTCCTTGGAAAGGATATCAGGAGGGCAAAATCCGTATTGCCTTCGCTATCCCTGAACAGGGGCGCCCGATAGAAACTCTGCTTGTCAAAACGGAACTTCCTGGATTTAATCTTGGTGGGAAGGCCACGGCTGTATACTCCGTATTCATAATCGATTTCCAGATTTCGGGTCTCGAGTTCCTGGTCAAGGAGCAGTTCAATCTCTTCGCGGGTCACGCGCTCATGGATGGGCACCCGATTGGCGTACACCCTGTATACATCGTCGAACATGGCTTTTTCCATGGCCGAAATACCTCCAACCTTTTCCCATTTCTCAACGGGGCTCAATTTGTAGGCCTTGCCATCCAGACCGTATTCTTCCCTGAAGATCGTTTTGGTCCTCCGGCTCGTGTAATTCTTTACCGTGCTGGTATCCGAAGGGTTGCTGTTGTCAAAGAACGTGGATGCTATGTTGTAATCCTCTTCCAGAATCCCATGGGAATAAAACAGGATTTCGTTGGAGTTAAGGTCACGGTCGATAAAAAAGATATTGCTCAGATGGGTGCTTTCCAGTTCCCCGATACTATCCTTTAAATTGAGGAAACGCTCGGAATAATCCTTCATTTCCCGTTCCTCAATCTTATCGGCAACTCTGCTGAGCACCTCTGAAACGGATTTGGAGAACTGATCCTCCTTATCCTCCACAGAGCTTTTGATCCAGTAGAGCTGGACTGCAATGATCCCCACAAGCGAAAGGCTCATAAGAACGACCAGCAGCACGAACAACCTCCTATTCATCTTCTAGAGTAAAAGTAAAAATTTAACATTTAGGGCCCGGGTGCTTTAACCTAACCTTAACAATGAGATGCTTTTAGCCTGTGGCAGTTTCGAGGAGCACACTATGGATCTCCCTTACCCGTTGTTGAGTAGTCGCAAGGTCCGTGTTTTGAATTACAAAGTCGGCCAGGGAGATTTTTTCCTCGTCCTCCCATTGATTTTTCATCCGGGCAACCACGTCCTGTTCCGTTATGGAGTCGCGCCTGATCACCCTTCTGATCCGTTCCCTTTTTGGAGCCGTGACCAGAATCAGGCGGTCCAATTCCCGATACGCCCCATTTTCAATAAGGATAGCTGCTTCCTGAATCACATAGGGGGCCTGTTGCCGGGCAGTCCACTGACGAAAATCTTCCCGGACTGCAGGATGCACCAGGGCGTTTAACTGATTGAGCAACTGTTTCTGAGCAAATACCTGAGATGCAATATACGGCCGATTCAACTCCTCGCCTTTATAGGCTTCCATCCCCAGCAAGCCCACAATCCCTTCTTTCAGGGATGCATCCTGTTCCATAAGTTCGCGGGCCCGCAGATCTGAATTGTAGACCGGCACACCCAGCGCACCGAAATAGCCAGCCACGGTGCTTTTGCCGCTCCCAATCCCTCCGGTAAGGCCTACGTACATCACTCCCTCTTGATTATGAATTCGACGGAAGTCTCCAGGAGCTGTGCCTCGTATACCCCGGTGGGGTTTTCCATCAAGGAGAGCGTCAAACGGCCGGTTCCGGACTCCAGTGCGGCATAATCTGCCACCAATCGAAAATCCCTTGCTTTGAGATCTTTAAGACCGGTTACACGACCCTTGCAGAGGATCCCAACCACGTCGGGGAAGGTTTGTATATCAATACCATCCGGAACATTGATGACCTCCACGGGCACCTCCACTACGGTTTCGGAAAAGCGGAATACCGAGCCGGAGACCCGAATGCGGTCCTCTGAAAACTGGGTATGGGGTAGTCGTTCGGTTGCTGTAAGGGTCAGCTCTAATTGAAAGTTTTCCTTTAATTCCGAAAGCCTAAGAGGTTCTGTAAAAACTTCACTAATGGTATCAATTTCGGAAGGTGGCCCCAGCAGGTGAACCTGACCTGGCTCGACCTGTAGCGGTCCATCGAGCATATAGTTCTGTGCGAAGTCCAGGGCTGATACCACCTGAACGGGAACGGTCTTGCTTTGGAGCTGCTGGAAGTTCATAAACAGGGTATCAGCCGGGATCTGCAGGAGTCCGACACCCTGCCCCAACTGACCCTCAATCTGCTCCCTGTAGGCCTGGGGGCTGATATAATAGCCTTTGTCACTCATGCGGGCATCCCCCATATTTATGTTTACATTCCTCGGGCTTAGCTGATATGCCAGGAGCTGGAAGCCACTGGCCCTGAGGCGGACCCCCATTCGTTCCGGAGGGGGCTCCATCATGATCAGCCCTTCAGGCGCTTCCGAGTAGACCAGGTTGAAATCCACCGTGTGAGAATACGTTTGGGAAAGCCGGCTTATCAGCCATATCCCAAAAGAACAAACCAGGAAGATCAGAAAGACCCGTACTTTTCGCTGTCGCATTCCAGTTTGAAATTATTCGTTGAGTTTCACGGATGGAAAAAGAGCTTGGGTAGCAATTTTTCCGGTTCTTTATTGCTAAAGGTAAGTAAGAAGGTGGATTTAAGAAAGCCCAGCCCGTATCCGGTGAACTGGACCAGGAGGGCTACAGGGGCCAACAGGGCAGCTTTAATACTTCCGGACTTGATCCCTGAACCGATCAGTACAGCCAGCAGGTAGCCCCCAAGCCAGATGGGGAGCAGCCAGGCAATTTCATCACCCCAGAGCCAGGGCAGTACTGCCGCGGTCAGTAAAAAGACCAAAAACAGGGAAGGCAGCCAGTAAACCAGTCGGGCTGAACCCGGGTGCCAGCGATTAAGGATAGGCCGAGCCATCCCAAATTTATAGACCTGCCTGAAAAATGAGCGGAAGTCAATCCTCCTTTTGTGGTAAACCCTTGCATTCGGGATATATCCCAATTGGTATCCCAGTTTTAGCAGTCTGAGGCTCAGGTCAGGATCCTCCCCGGGATGAATATTGCCAAATCCCCGGCTTTCTACAAAGGCCTCTCGAGAGAGGCCCATATTAAAGCTTCTGGGCTGGAAATTCGAGGTTTTTTTGCCCCGTATCCCACCCGTGGTAAGCACCGAGGTCATGGTGAAGCTTATGGCCTGTTGCATGGCGTTGAAGGAGGGATGGGCATCATCCGGCCCCCCAAAGCAATCCAGGTAGTCCTCTTTTAGGGCCTCCAAAACTTGCTGCAAATAGTCCGGGGGTAGGATACAGTCGGAATCCACCAGGATGAAATAGTTGCCCGTAGCCCGTTGCATCCCATAGTTCCTGGAATCCCCGGGGCCCGTATTGGGCTTGAAATAGTAGGAAATGGTCAACCGGTCCCTATAGGCTTCCACCACAGCCTCCGAAGTCTTTTTGGAGCCATCTTCCACGATGACCACCTCAAAGGGATCCCGACAGGTCTGTGAGGCCAGGCTCTCCAGCAATTCCCGGGTTTCTTCGGGCCGATTATACACTGGAACCACAATTGAAAAACGCAAATCCATACCTGTTTATAAAAAAGCCATCCACAACCGGGATGGCTTTCATGTACTATTCCCCGAGGCCTATTCGGCAAATGTATCGATGATCTCCTGGCTTACCCCCGTTGAGGAAAACCCTCCGTCGTGGAAAAGGTTTTGCATGGTGACTTTACGGGTAAGATCGGAAAATAAGCTAACTGTATAGTCCGCACACTCGGCGGCCGAAGCATTGCCCAGCGGAGACATTTTTTCGGCATAGTTAATGAAGGCGTCAAAACCTTTAACCCCCTTCCCGGCGGTCGTGGGAGTGGGCGACTGGGAAATGGTATTGACACGCACCTTTTTCTCCTTCCCAAAAAAGTACCCAAAACTCCGGGCGACGGACTCCAGGTAGGCTTTGTTATCTGCCATATCGTTGTAGTCCGGGAAAGACCGTTGGGCTGCCATATAGGTCAGGGCCACGATACTCCCCCACGCATTCATGGCATCCGCCTGGTACAGGGACTGCATGACCTTGTGAAAAGAAAGGGCAGAAACATCCCAACCCTTGGCCGTAAAATCGTATTTCTGATCCGTATAGTGCCTTCCTTTGCGGACATTTACCGACATTCCAATGGAATGCAGCACAAAGTCCAGTTTCCCGCCCAGCAACTCCATGGACTTTGATACCAGGGTGTCGAGCTCTTCAGAATTTGTGGCGTCGGCTGGAATGATTTCAGAGCCTGTTTTCTCAGCAAGCTCGTTAATCTTTCCCATGCGCATGGCGATGGGTGCATTGGTGAGCACGAAACTACCTCCTTCCTCAAAGACGCGCTCCGCAGTCTTCCAGGCGATGGAGTGTTCGTCCAGTGCCCCAAAAATAATTCCCTTTTTTCCCTTTAATAAATTATGACCCATGGCAGATTGTTATGGTTATACGCCCCAAAGATATTTAAAAAGAATGTATAAAGGAGCCGCCCTGGTTTACCTACTTTGGGGTTTAATTAAGAAGCTCCCGTGCATGAGAGATTGCCGCTTCGGAAGCACCGGTGCCTCCCAGCATAAATGCCAGCTCCGCCAGGCGTTCCTCTTCATTTAGCAGCTTCATGCGGGTGTAGGTACGCCCCTGAACGTCTTCTTTATAGACCTTGAATTGTCGATGCCCCCTGGAAGCAACCTGGGGGAGGTGGGTAATGGCAAAGATCTGCATGTGTTCGGACATGCCCTGCATGATTTCGGCCATGCGCGTGGAGATCTCCCCGGAAACCCCGGTGTCAATCTCATCGAACATCATCGTCGGGAGGGGTTCATAGGAGGCCAGAATAGCCTTGATAGTCAACATGATGCGGGACAACTCCCCTCCGGAAGCGGTCTTTTTAAGCAACCCGTATCGCCCGCCTTTATTGGCCGTAAACAGTAGTTCCAGGGATTCCCGGCCCGCCGGACCAAATCCCTCGGAAGGAATCAACCGCAGTTGAAAAGAAGCGTTGGGCATTCCCAGCAATGCGAGCTGTTGCTCAAGTTCGCTGGCAAATTTCGGGATGGCTTCCATCCGTTTCTCATGAAGGGCGGCGGACCGCTGCTCCAGGCGCTCTGCGAGTATAGCCAACTCCTCCTCAAGGGACTGGATTTTCTGGTCAAGATCCACGGTCTGGTCAACCTTCTTCTGCAGCTTTTCCCGAATCTCGATAAGTTCGGAAACCGAGGAAGCTCCGTGCTTTTTCTGAAGGTCATACAGCAACTGAAGTTGACCGCTTACAGCTTCCAGTTGACCGGGGTCGGTTTCCTGCGAGGCTATCAGGTCCTGCAATTCCTGTGCGATATCATCTGTTTCGATATAGAGGGATTGAATCCGTTCATGCAAACGCTCAAAGTCGGGGCCGTACTGGGAGAGCGTCCCACTGATCTGACGCAATTTTGCCTGCAGGCTGAGCACTCCGTATTGTTCATCTTCACATAGCTGACTCGCATTGCCCAGGGTTTCGATGATCTGTTCGGCATTGCTCAGGGCCGCATAACGAGCTTCCAGCCGTTCCTGCATTCCTTCTTCCAGGCGGGAACCCTCCAACTCCTCCAGTAGGAACTCGTTATAGTCCTGTTCCCTGAAGGTCTCCTCCCGCTGAAGTTTTAGTGTTTCCAGCCGTTGGCGTAAGCCCATGTACCTGATGCGTTCCTCCCGGTAATACGTCAATGCCTGAAGATTGCCCGCCAGGGCATCCACCACGTGCAACTGAAAATCGTGCTCGGTGAGTTCCAGGGTCTGATGTTGGGAATGCACGTCGATCAATCGCCTGCCCAGACGGGTCAGCACATCCAGGGTAACCGGGCTGTCATTTACAAATGCCCGGGACTTCCCACTCGGGTGTACTTCCCTTCTCAAAATGGTAATTGGATCGTATTCCAGGTCGGACTGGGCAAAGAATTCTTCAAGGGTAGGATATCCCTGAAGTGAAAATTCCGCCTCAATCACACATTTGCGATCGTCATCCCTTAGGGCAGAACGGTCTGCCCGTTTGCCCAGGACCAGGGAGAGACTTTCCAGCAGAATGGATTTCCCCGCTCCCGTTTCCCCTGTAATGGTGGTAAAACCACTGGAAAAACTTACGTTGAGGTCATCGATTAACGCGTAATTCTGTATAGATAAGCGAGTCAGCACCTACACTCCTGTTTTAGTGCCGTAAAGATACAGGATCGGCCTGTAAAAAAATGCGGTCAGTACGTAATTTGGTTCCAGGTACTTGCGTAGAAGGGGGCTACACTGTTCAGGGTTTCCTTCAACTGGACAATATCCACCTTGGGGCCGTCCGAGAAGATGTTCTGGATCTCCTCCGATTTGGCATCAAAAAAGGTCTGGATCAAAAAGGCGTTCGGGCGGCGTTGATTGAGGGTTTCAAACAGGCGCATGGAACCGGCAATGATTTGTTTTCCAGTGCTGTTGTTGTCCGCCATAACATCCAACCCTTTGCGGTGATAGTTGTAAAGGGCTATCCGGTATTCCCTAAAGGTGTTGGAGAGCAGGTCATCTACGAGTTGGAACCTGTTTCGGTTGTTGGAGCTGGTCTGTGACCAACCGGCAAAACTCGTTCCCTGCGCCTGGGTCACGATCCCCTGGGCCCGCTTAAAGTATTCGGTCCCTCCCTCCAACTGAAACGTATCCGCATCCAGGCCAAGTATGATATAGGCGTAGTAGGCGATCACGCCAATGAGGTTGGATTCGAAATTGTTTTCATTGTACACCAGAGGCTGGAATTCGATATACTCGAAATTAAACTGGCCATCCTGGTAATTGAAGACAGGGGTTTCGTAGCTCGTATTGTATACAGGCCTGGAGGACTGAAGCTGAATGGAAGCCTGAAAGCGGCTGTTCTGGAAATTGGTAACCGTGATAAACATCCTGCAATTGATCCGTTCATTTTCCTGGGTAACCCGATCCGTCCAGCGGGTCTTGTTTACAAACTCGTTCAGGGATCGCTCCAGGGTTTTGAATACCTGCTGACTGGTTTGTGAGACCTGGTCAGAATTCACCGTAATGGTGCAGTTGAGTTCCTGAGCACTCAGAGGAAACGCGCCAAGCACGATCAACAGGGCAGTGGAGAAGCTATTTCGAAATGCGCTTGTGAATTTCATGTAGAATATCGCGGGCCGCCTCAGCCTTGGTTTTTAATTCAAACGGTGTAATGGTCGAATTCTTGTCTATAAAGGTCACTTTGTTGGTCTCTGAAGCAAAACCCGCCCCCGGATCGTTCAGGGAATTCAGCACAATAGCGTCCAGTTGCTTCTCCCTTAATTTGCGTTGTGCATACTCTAATTCGTTTTCGGTCTCCAGGGCAAAGCCTACAACATACTGTTTGTCCTTCTGCGCCCCCAGGGAGGCAATGATATCCGGATTGCGCACCAGTTTGATCTCCAAGGTCTTCCCTGATTTCTTGATTTTTTGATCGGCCTTGTTTTCGGGACGGTAATCCGCTACGGCAGCAGCCCCGATGACCACATCCATATCGGGAAACAATTCAAGGGCCCGTGCGTTCATCTGCTCAGCAGACTGTACCCGGGAAAGTGAAATATCCGGATTGCCAGTTTGCAGGTGACTTGGCCCACTGACGAGAAATACTTCCGCCCCCATTTCAGCTGCCGCCTCAGCCAGCGCAAAACCCATTTTGCCACTGGAAAAATTTCCCAGGAATCGCACAGGGTCCAGGGCCTCGTAGGTGGGCCCGGCAGTAATCAGGACCTTCTTGCCGGAAAAAGGCTGCCCCTCTCTCAGGGCGTCCTTTATGAATTCCATGATCTCTTCGGGTTCCGCCATCCGGCCCGCTCCATGAAGTCCGCTGGCAAGTTCGCCCTCTCCCGGAGGGATCATCCGATTCCCGAAGCCTTTGAGGGTTTCAAGGGTCTTTCCGGTGGAAGGGTGGCGGTACATGTCCAGGTCCATGGCGGGGGCAAAAAACACCGGGCACTTTGCAGACAGGTAGCAGGCCAGCAAAAGGTTGTCACAGGTCCCGGAGGCCATTTTTGACAGGGTGTTCGCCGTTGCGGGAGCAATCAGCATCAGGTCGGCCCAAAGCCCTAACTCCACATGGTTGTTCCAGTCCGTTCGGCCTTCGTCTTCCCGGGTGAAGCTCTGCAACACTTCGTGCTTTGAAAGGGTAGCCAGGGTCAGGGGGGAAACAAAATCGCCGGCCCGCTCGGTCATGACAATCCTGACCTCGGCACCGGCTTTTATCAGTAAGCGGGTAAGAAAAGTAGTTTTGTATGCAGCGATGCCTCCTGTAACACCAAGAAGTATACGCTTGGAAGCCAGCATCTTACTCCGGGTCTTTCTCTGTATTGCGGTGGTAGATCTTATCTTCCAGCCATTCCTGTATCGCCAGTGCGTGGGGTTTTGGAAGCTTCTCGTAGAATTTGGAAACCTCGATTTGCTCCTTGTTTTCGAAAACCTCTTCAAGGCTGTCGCTGTACGTGGCAAACTCCTCCAGTTTTTCCAGCAGCTCCTTTTTGATCTCCGCATTGATCTGGGAGGCGCGCTTGGCCACCACGGAAATCGCCTCGTAAATGTTATCTGTGTTCTTGTCGAATTCCTCCCGGTTGATGGTTACGGTAGTAATGGGTGCCTGTGAATTCTTTAGGTCATTCATATTCATCTTGCCAAATTTTCTAATTCCTGATATGCTTTAATTTCTTCCTGTAATTGTTCGAATAGCTTCTGCGCTTCCTTTGAAAACTCGGTCTCGGGATAGCTGCGCATCAAGCTGTTGTATGCCTCCAGTGCGTTGTCAAGACGCTCCTTTTTCCTTCTGAAGGTACTGTTGTTGGCCAGGTTCATAGAGGCCTTGAATTTCTGGAAATAAGCCTCTTCCCTGAAAACAGATCCCGGATTTTCGGCTACAAAACTATCCAGGGCGGCAATGGCCGAAATATTGTAATCCAGGATATAAGATTCCCCAAGCTTCACATATTGCTTGGCAATCTCGAAAGCTTTCTTTTCCTTTTTAGTAGTAAGTTCCTGGGCCATCCTATTCGCTTCATCCTCATACTCGGAATCCTGATAGGTATTTATAAACACCTGCAGCTTGGAAAGTGCCTTATCGGTATCCGTCTGATCCAGTGAGTAGCGCGGGGACAGCATATAATAACTCTTGGCGCCAAGAAACGCCGCTTCGTCCGCCTTGTCACTGGTCGGGTATGACTTCAGGAAGCGCTCGAACTGGTATCCCGCGAAATTATAATCCTCTATTTTGAAATAACTGTCTGCCAGAAAAAAGAGCACCCGCTCCCCCTGTGGTTTTCCGACAAACTGGGGGGCAATCTGTTCTAACAGGCGGTTGGCCCTTTTGTAATCGCCTTCATCATAGAGCTTTTGGGCCACCTCGTACTTCTTACGGATGTCAGTATCCTTGAGTGCCTTTTGATACTCGCTGCACGAGACAAAACCCAGGGCGACTAAAAAAATGCAGAATCGGGCGATCTTCCAAAACATTGGGCAAAAGTAGGTATAATTCGCGTAATATGAAATCAGTGCGCCCCTTGCCTGGCATAAATTCAGTCTGGCAGGCCTGTGTTAGGTATTAAACGCCTTGAGGCGGCCATCCGTCCCTTAGAGGTACTCCAAAAAGGCAGCAAGTTCCTTTTTAAGGCCAGGGCTTGGGGCCACAAGGGGCAACCGTACCTCAGGCAGGCATATATTCTTTTGGGACAGGAAGCCTTTGATGCCTGTTGGATTTCCCTCCTTGAAAAGGGTTTTGAGGAAGGGGGCCAGACGCTGATTTATTCGTTCTGCCTCCTCTGTCCTGCCCTCTAAGGCCATGCGTATCATGGAAGCAAAGGTTTCCGGGATCCCCTGCCCGGCCACGGAAATAACTCCTGCCCCGCCCTCAAGAACCGTCGGGATAGCCGTATGGTCATCTCCGGAGATTACCAGGAACCCTTTTGGGGCCTTTTGGATCAGGGTCTTTATTTGATCCATATCCCCGCTCGCCTCCTTGACACCGATGATATTCGCAAATTCCGAAGCAAGGCGAAGTACCGTTTCCGGAAGCATATTGCTCCCCGTGCGGGAAGGGACATTATAAAGCACAAGAGGCAGGCGGCTGGCCTCAGCCAAAACGGCATAGTGCCGGTAAATGCCTTCCTGTGAGGGCTTGCTGTAATAAGGAGAGACCGAAAGTATGGCATCGTACCCCTTTATTCCGGGAGATTGCATCTGGGCTGCTACCGTTTTTGTACAGTTGCCTCCAATGCCTGCCATAAGCGGCAGTCGGCCTCTGTTAAGCTCATCCACGGCCCTGAAGATGCGCTCTTTTTCATCCACCGTTACCGTGGGAGATTCCCCGGTGGTTCCCAGCACAACCAGGTAGTCCACCCCACCTGCAATAACGTACTCTACCAGGCGCTCCAGCGCCTCGAGGTCCAGCTCCAGATTATGCGTAAAAGGGGTTGCCAGGGCCACCCCCGTTCCTGAAAAATTCGGATACATGTCTATACTTTCAACAATTCCAAATACTTTTTTACCTCCTCCTTAAAGGTATCAAAGTCGGTGGGGGTCAACTCCAGGATCAGATCGTTGTATACGGGTTCCACCCCTGAGAAACCAATGCGCAAAGCGGCTTTGGTCTTAATACTCATCAACTGCAACATCAGCCGGGGTTCGTTGAAGTAATTGATCAACAAATCGTACTCCCGACTCAGAAATTCAAGTGCATAGCTGTTTTCGATGGCTCCTTTCCATCCCAGGTCCTTGTCGGCAAATACCGGGGTGGCATAGGGGGAATTCTTGTCGTAGAACTCACGATAGCCCATAACCTTTATCCCGTTGGGTTTTAACTTAAGGGCCTCGATCAGTTCATAAAATCGTTCCTCCTGCCTGAACTGCTCAAGGTCCACGATCACCCCCACGGAATGAATACCCGGTTTCCGCTTAACCGGAGCCGGAAAGTCCTTAAGTTCCCGCCGGAGGTGCTTTACACCTGATCTGTATTTAAACTTATCCTTGAATCCTTTAAACACCATGGCCCTTGAGGTTTCAAACAAAGGTAGTTGAAATCCCGGCATGGTCTGACAAAGATATGCGCCGGGGATAATTCATTTTTAAACTATTTGTTATAAATACAACAACCCTTTTCGCTTTCAGCAGGAATCCCCGCATGAGATATGAGTTATTCATGCAGAAGGGCATTGAACAAAGAGGTGAATTCCTGCTCCAGAGATTCCTTGTTTTCAGGCATTCCCGCAGTCCGATACCAGTACTGGGCATTCCAAAGGTCTCCTTCTTTTTTGTGAAGATAGGCATGCATCCAGTCCCCCCATAGGGTCCCGAGGTCCTGAGCAATGGCATGGGCCTTTTCCCAATTCCCTTTGGCATCCCACCACAGGGCCTGGAATGATGCACTCCAATCTTCGGGTGGGTGCTCACCCTCCAGCAGATGCTCAAAGGCTTTGTAGCTTTCCGGGTTTTTAAACATGTCAGAGCTTCGGTAAAATTGTATGCGCTATGCCAGCAAGGCAAGAAAGTCCTGTTCCGAGATGATGGGGACACCCAATTGCTCGGCCTTGTTTCGTTTGCTGGGCCCCATCTTGTCCCCCGCAACCAGAAAGGTGGTTTTGGAAGAAACAGAGGAAGCCACTTTCCCCCCATTGTCCTCGATTAGTTTTTTCAATTCATTGCGCCCAAGGGTCTCGAACACCCCGGAAACCACAAAGGTTTTGCCCGCCAGAAGCTCGGACTGACCAGCCATTGCCTCTTCACTGACTGCCATTTGAATACCATAACCCCTCAGGCGCTCAACCAGTTCGCGCTTTACCGGATTGGAAAAAAACTCGACAACGCTCCGGGCAATGCGCTCCCCTATCTCATCCACGCCCATCAGTTCTTCCGCGCTTGCTTCCAGCAGGGCATCCAAATTCTTGTGAGAGCGGGCCAGCTTCTTGGCTACCGTTTCGCCCACATACCTTATCCCCAAAGCATAAAGCACTTTTTCGAAGGGTACGTCCCTGGAGGCCTCTATTCCTGCCAGAAGATTGGATACCGATTTTTCAGCCATCCGTTCCAATGGAAGCAATTCCTCCCGGGTCAGGGTATACAGGTCTGCATAGTTGTGAATGAGGCCCTCTTCGAAAAGAAGTTCCACGGTTTCGCCCCCCATGCCCTCAATATCCATAGCTTTCCGGGAAATATAATGTTGAATCCTTCCCTTGATCTGCGGGGGACATCCGGTATCATTCGGGCAGAAATGAACCGCCTCCCCGTCCTTGCGCATTAAGGGTGTGCCACATTCCGGGCATTCTTTGATATATTCAGTTGCTATACTATCCGGGGGACGCTGACTCAGGTCCACTGCGGTAATTTTCGGAATGATCTCCCCGCCTTTTTCCACATAAACCATATCCCCTTCCCGGACATCGAGCTTGGCAATTTGATCTGCATTGTGCAAACTAGCCCGCTTCACGGTAGTACCGGCCAGCAATACGGGTTCCAGATTGGCTACAGGAGTAATCGCCCCGGTCCTGCCTACCTGATAGGTGATCCGCTTCAGTCGCGTAAGGGCTTGTTCGGACTTGAACTTATAAGCCATGGCCCAGCGCGGTGATTTTGAAGTATACCCAAGTTCTTCCTGATAGTGGATCTCATTTACCTTGATCACCACCCCATCGGTTTCATAAGGCAGTTCATGACGCTGCCCGTCCCAGTACTCCAGAAACTCGAGCACTTCTCCCATATTGGTACAAATACGGGCGGTATCGGGTACTTTGAAGCCGAGCTTTCGGGCAGTCTGAAGTACCTCAAACTGGGTTTCTATCCCGAGGCGCGTACCTGCCATCCCATAAACAAGGCAATCCAGCGGGCGCTCTGCTACAATGCTGCTATCCTGCAACTTCAGGCTTCCCGAGGCCGTATTCCTCGGATTCATATACGGGTCTTCCCCGCTTTCCAGGCGGTCCCGGTTCATCTTCTCGAAGCCCTGCAGGGGGAGGATGATCTCACCCCGGACTTCAAACCGGCCAGGAAAGGCGTTTTTTAACTTTAAGGGGATGGATCGAATGGTCCTGATGTTGGTCGTCACATCATCACCCTGCACTCCATCCCCCCGGGTAACCGCCCGCTGCAGGGTACCCCCTTCGTAGGTCAGACTTATGGAGGCTCCATCATATTTGAGCTCGCAGGTAAAGCTCAACTCCACCTGCCCCAGAATACGTTGTATCCGCTTTTCCCATTCGATCAGTTCCTCCCTGGAATAGGAATTGTCCAGGGAGTACATAGGGGTGTCGTGGCGCACCGTCTGAAAGTTCTTGGTGATCCCTCCCCCGACGCGTTGGGTGGGTGAAGTGGGGTCATCGAACTCGGGATGGGCCTTTTCCAGCTCCTGTAGCTGCCTGAGCTTCATATCGAACTGATAGTCCGTAATCACCGGTTGATCCAGGACGTAATACCTGTAATTGTGTTCCTGAAGTTCCTCCCGCAGTTTGCTGATCTCCGCTTCCACCTGGGTTTTTTCCATGTTCAAGTCTTTTTTTGGTTGCCGCCCTCAAAAAAGGAGCCTTTCCATCGGCCCCGGACAAAGCGGTCCCTGCCAAAAATATCTTTTTTTAGCACAATATCCCCAAACCCATTCTCCCTAAAAAGAGCAACCACCTCCGGGCCGAAGTCTTTGTGGATCTCTACAAACAATTGCCCTTCAACCTTTAGAAATTGAGCGGCAAAATGGCAGATGCAGCGATAGAATACAAGGGGGTCCCCTTCTGATGCAAAAAGGGCGATATGGGGTTCGGAATCCCTTACATGCGGGGCCATGGTCTCCTGCTCCCATAGCGGCACATAAGGGGGGTTGGATACGATCAGGTCAAAGGAAGGCCAGCCGCTTCCCGGGTTGCAGATATCCGCCTGGCGGAGCAGGATCTCTGCCTGCTGTTCCAAAGCATTGGATCGGGCTACGCCCAGGGCGTCCTTAGACAAGTCCAGGGCGTGCACCTCGGCATCCGAAAAATATTTTTTAAGGGCCAGGGCGATGCATCCGCTACCCGTTCCGATATCGAGCATTCGCAGTCCAGCCGATTCCGGGGAGACCTCCTCCCGAATCCAGTCAACCAGCTCAGCCGTTTCAGGCCGCGGGATGAGCACAGCAGGGCTCACCTGCAGGTCCATCTCCATAAAAGGAGCCCTGCCAATTATATATTGAACGGGTCGATGGTTACAAAGTTCACGCAGTGCCCCAAGCATGAGCCGGGCGTCCTCATCCTGCAGCTCCCTGCCGGGTTCCATCGCAAGGATTGTCCGGGGAAATCCAAAAAAGTGGGCGGCCAACATGCTGAAGATCACATCGATCTCCGCTTGCGGATATGCCTCCCCAAGGTCCCTGCGGAATTTCTCCCGGAGCGCTTTTAACAAAATGGGTTTCACAAGTCTTTTAGTTTTTTGGTCATCCAAACTGTGCAGGCGGGGTGCCCGGTATTCCCGCGGGGACGATCCAGGTCTTTAAACCCAAACCTTCTATAGAGGTTTTGGGCCGCTTCCATGGCAGGTATGGTTTCCAAATAACAATGGTCATAGCCGAAGATCAAGGCAGTACTAAGGGCTTTGCGCAGCAGCCGCTCGCCTATCCCCCTGCCCCGAAGCCCTTTTTTGAAATACATTTTTTGCAGTTCGCAGGTCTCGGACCCCCCGCCTCGCAGTGGGGCAATTCCCCCTCCGCCAAAAATCTGAATACCATCTTCCACAACCCAGTAAACTGACCTGGGATTCTGGTAAGTTTCATACATGGAATCCAGGCTGGGGTCCGAAAGGGTGGTCCCCTTTTGAGGCACGGTAAATTCACGAAGCACCTCCCTGATCATCCTGGCCAGATGCCGGTTGTCTTTGGGCAACACAGGACGAATGCGAAGCTGGCCGGAAATCATTTTCGAAATGCTATTTTTACCGGGTGAAGATACACGAAAAATACCTTTCCCGTTGTCTGCAGATCGCCAGGAAAGGCCTGGGCAACACGGCTCCCAATCCTGCCGTTGGGGCAGTACTTACCCTTGATGACCAAATCATCGGAGAGGGTTTTACCAGTCCTTTCGGAGGATCGCATGCGGAGGTACGGGCCATCGGGTCCGTACAGGACAAAAGCCTGTTGAAAAGCGCCACGCTGTATGTTACCCTGGAACCCTGTTGCCATCATGGCAAAACCCCACCCTGTACCGACCTGATCCTTGAAATGGGGATTCCCCGTGTAGTGATAGGGGTCCAGGACCCACATCGAAAAGTGGGCGGACAGGGAATTGCCCGTCTTCGCCAGGGGGGTTGTGAGGTGATCCTTGGCGTTCTGGAGGAAGCATGCCGGCAACACCACAGGCGTTTTATCACTTTTCACACCAAAAAGCGCCCTTACCTCATCCTGAAATGGGCCCAGAGTGCCGATGGGTTTATGGCTCCACCCAGGGAGGTGCGCAACAATATCCCTGAGCCTTATTGGATAACGGGCAAATCGGCACGCCAATTGGTGCACCAGTGGCGAAGTGAGGAACAGGGGATCCTAGTCGGGACACGTACAGCCCTGGAAGACAATCCCCGCCTGAACACACGCCTTTGGGCCGGGTCCAGTCCGTTGCGGATCCTGATAGATCGGGACCTCAAAGTACCCGAGGACTACCATATTTACGACAGAGAGGCACAAACGCTGGTATTTTGCAGGCAGGAATATCTCAAAGAGACCAAAGACCATATACATTATATAGGCTTAACGGGGCAAAAAACGCTGCTTACAGAAGTCCTTGAGGGGCTCTGGAAAGTGGAAGTGCAGAGCGTGCTTATAGAGGGAGGCGCACAAACGCTACGAAGTTTCCTGGAGAACGGTTTATGGGATGAGGCCCGAGTACTCACCGGCAAGCCACACTTTAAGGGGGGGCTGAAAGCACCTCAGCTGAAGCATGCCCCATACAGGGAATGGAATTTGGACCATGATCACATCAGCATTTTTAGAAATGATACATAACCTGATATTCGATTTTGGGGGAGTCCTGATCAATCTCGACATGGAGGCCGTTCCCAGGGGGCTAAGGCAGTTTGGCAGGGAACTTCCCGGGCAAAACCTGATACTGTTGAGCCAGCAGTACGAAAAAGGATTAGTGACCACCAACCATTTCCTGGAGCAAACACAGAAAGCCTTGAAAGGAAGCCAGATCGATCAGGTCCGTGAGATCTGGAATCAAACCATTGCGGATTTCCCAGTGGAACACCTGGATTTTCTGGAGAAGCTTAAGGCCACAGGACGCTATCGGATGTATTTGCTAAGCAATACCAATGCGCTGCATATGGAACAGGTCCGGAAGACCATGGGAATGGAACTGTTTGACCGATTTCACTCCTGTTTTAAGGCATTCTATCTTTCTCATGAGGTGGGCATGCGAAAACCGGATCCGGAAATCTTTCAGTTCGTCCTGGACCAAAACGGGCTGCTTCCGGAAGAAACCCTTTTTATTGATGATACGCGTGAACACACCCAAAGCGCCGCTGCACTGGGGATAGAAACCTGGCATTTCAGGGTAGGCGTGGATAATATTCTGCAACTTCACCATAAACTGCCATAGGATGTGGGACCTGTTGTGGAGTATCCTTTTTTCAAGCCTCATTTTTATCGTTTTCAAGCTATTCGATACCTACAACGTTTCGACCTTCCACGCAATTATCGTGAATTATGTTACGGCTCTTGGGACAGGGATATTGCTTTATGAAGGAGCGGTTAAGCCCGGAGAGGTGCTTTCCCAATCCTGGGTAACGGGCGCCCTTTTTCTTGGCATACTCTTTATTATCATATTCAACTTCATGGCCCGCACCTCCCAGCGCCTAGGGGTAAGCGTGGCTTCCATAGCCACCAAGATGTCCCTGGTAATACCGGTTATCGCTGGTATCCTGTTGTACAGCGAGCGCCTTAATGGAGCACAGGTTTGTGGCATTGTTCTGGCGCTGGCCGCGGTATATCTGGCTTCCCTTCGGGAAAACCATCGGCCAGCCAGTCATGACCTCCGGGTGCTCTATCTCCCCCTCGTGGTCTTCCTTGGATCCGGCGTCATCGATACCAGCATCAAATACCTGCAGGAAACTGCTGTTTCTTCCGTGGAGTACCCCCTTTTTTCCGCTGTCATCTTTGGCTTTGCCGCCCTTACCGGCACGGGCGTGCTCCTTTTGAAGCAACCCGGGGATCTAAAACGAATCTGTCGGAAAAACCTGTTAGGCGGGATTGCCCTGGGGATTCCAAATTACTTTTCGGTCTTTTTTCTGTTAAAGGCCTTGCAATACAAAGGGCTCAACAGCGCTTCGGTCTTTACCATCAACAACGTTTCCATCGTGATGCTCACTACCTTGCTCGGGATTCTTTTATTTAGGGAGCGATTAACATGGAAGAACTGGATGGGAGTGGTTCTTTCCATTGCAAGCATTGTCCTGGTTAGCATATTCTGATGAAGAAAGAATATCCATCCTATAAAACCATTGCCCGCCCTGTTGGCCCTGTACTCGTAAAGGAGAAAAAGAGCAAGTTCCTGGGGTGGGCCTTCTCAGTAACCGATGAAACGGAGGTGGCTGCCAGGGTATCACAACTTAAGGGTGAATATGCAGATGCCTCCCATGTCTGCTATGGGTATCGCATAAACCCCGTAAGCCCCCGTATACGGGTCAATGACGATGGGGAGCCCTCAAATTCTGCCGGAAGGCCAATCCTGGGTCAGATCGAGTCTTCAGACCTGTATGATATCCTTATTTGCGTAGTTCGTTATTTTGGGGGCACCAAACTGGGCGTTGGCGGATTGATTCAGGCCTACCGGGAAACCGCCCGAAGAACACTTCAGGAATCCCTGATCCTCACCCGGGTCCCCGTGACCCTCTTCAGGCTTGCATTCGATTATGATCGTCTGGATGCGGTAATGCGTCTTATCTCGCAGTTGGATCTGAAAATCCGGCATCAGGAATTTGACCTGGACTGCAGACTGGAAGTAGAGGTCTCCTCCTCAACTCAGATGAAGGCCCGGGATGGTCTTATGGCCCTGGGGAAGATCAGGCTAGAAGAATTTACCTCCTATGCCTCAGGGTAGCCCCAGCTTCTCCAGGATAAAATCCGGGCACCGCAAAAGCTTCCTGTTTTGGGTGTCCATAAATACCAGATCGGTCTCGGCCAGGGCCAAAATCTGATCCTTTTCATCCCTGATTTCATATTCAAATGAGATACGGACGGTAGGTATATTTTTTAGAGTCGTCTTAACCGTGATCACCTGATCGTAAACGGCCGGTTTTTTGTATTGTATTGTAAGAGAAACCACTGGGAGCATCCAGCCATTTTCTTCCATGTCCTTGTAGGAAATCCCAAGGGACCTCAACCACTCAACCCTTCCCGACTCCAGGTATTGCGGGTAGTTTCCGTGGTACACCACGCCCATTTGATCAGTTTCCCCATAACGGATGCGCAATGAAATTTCGTGGTGATACATAAATATTAGCTGAAAAATGTTATCTTTAAAAGGAAGGGTTGAAAGGGCCAGAACTTGCGAAAAAAAAAGAAGAATTTCAACCCTGTTTGGATTTTTTTTTTAGGTTTTTTGTTCACATATTTGTCTCACTTGAGACGGACAGGAAAACTGTCCTTTTTTGTATCAATTTTCGAGTATCTAACCAATACTAAGACTGCCTCAATAATGAATGTAACTGCGAGTTCCGTATGGAAAAATTGTTTGGCTTTTATACAGGACAACATACAACCGCAGGCATTCAAAACATGGTTTGAGCCCATCAAACCCGTCCGGCTCACGGATACCTCCCTGAGCATACAGGTACCCAGCAAATTTTTCTATGAGTGGCTTGAAGAACACTATATAAAGCTCCTCAAGGTAGCCCTTACAAGGGAGCTGGGTGAAGGGGCTAAATTGGTTTATGTCATCAAAATGGAGAATACCTATGGCAACAGGGAACCTTTTACTGAAAAGATCCCCAGTGCCAACAGGGGGCAAATGATGCCTCAGGAAATGGATGTCCCCATCAAAAGCAAGAATCCACAACTCAAGAATCCGTTTGTCATACCGGGCATACGAAATATCAAGATCGAGTCCCAGCTCAACCCGAATTACAACTTCGAGAATTTCCTGGAGGGGGACTCTAACAGGCTTGCGCGTTCCGCGGGAATGGCCGTAGCCAACAAACCCGGGGGTACTTCTTTTAATCCCCTGCTTATTTTCGGAGGGGTCGGCCTGGGCAAAACCCACCTGGCGCATGCCATCGGGGTGGAAATAAAAGACAAATATCCGGACAGGACGGTATTGTATATTTCAGCCGAAAAATTCACCCAGCAGTACATCGAATCGGTTAAGAAGAATACCCGCAACGATTTTATCCACTTCTACCAGCTGATCGATGTCCTGATCATCGATGATGTACAGTTCTTTTCTGGAAAATCCGGGACCCAGGATGTATTCTTTCATATTTTCAACCACCTGCACCAGAATGGCAAACAGGTCATCCTGACCTCAGACAAGGCCCCGGTAGACATGCAGGATATTGAACAGCGCCTGCTATCGCGTTTCAAATGGGGGCTGTCCGCGGAATTGCAGAACCCCGATTACGAAACCCGTATCTCCATCCTGAAAAATAAACTATACCGGGACGGGGTGGAAATGCCTGAAGAGATCGTAGAGTATGTCGCCAAAAATATCAAGACCAACATCCGGGAACTTGAAGGGGCCATCATCTCGCTGATTGCCCAGTCTTCCTTCAATAAGAAGGAGGTCACCCTGGAGCTCGCTCAAAAGGTGGTAGAGAAATTTGTCAAAAACACGAAGCGGGAGGTTTCCATTGATTATATCCAAAAAGTGGTCTCGGACTACTTCGAAATGGACGTGGCCACCCTCCAATCCAAAACGCGGAAAAGACATATTGTTCAGGCGAGACAACTGGCGATGTTCTTTGCTAAGAAATACACCAAGGCCTCCCTGGCCAGTATTGGCTCCCAGATCGGGAAACGGGACCACGCAACCGTACTTCATGCCTGCAAAACGGTAGACAACCTCGCCGAGACGGATAAGCAATTCCGAAAGTATATCGAAGATCTTAATAAGAAATTTTCCTGAAAACTGATGCCGATTCGGGTACTCATGGTATGCCTGGGGAATATCTGCAGGTCCCCACTTGCGGAAGGCATCCTTGCGGCCAAGGTTTCAGATAGGGAGATACTTGTGGATTCAGCCGGGACAGCAGGATATCATATCGGCAAGTCCCCGGATCCACGATCGATAGAAATCGCAGCAAAACACGGCATTGATATCAGCCATCAGCGCTGCCGCAGGTTCTCCCCTGCTGACTTTGACAAATATGATTATATCTTTGCCATGGACCGGGAAAACCTCATGAACCTACAGGATTTGGCCCGGGATCCCCGAGACTTCAAAAAGCTATCCCTCCTGCTTGAAGAAGCGGGTATGGACGCAGAAGAAGTTCCCGATCCCTATTACGGTGGGGTACAGGGATTTCTGGAAGTTTACCGGATGATTGACCACGCTACAGATCGGTTGCTGGCCACCCTGCTGCGTTAACACATGCCTATGGATTTAAAAGGCTCAAAGAAAGGAATACTCTATCTTTTGCCCACAACCCTGGGGGAAACTGAACCCCTGGAAGTGTTGCCGCTTACGATCAAACAGGCTGTGGAAGGAATTGACCACTATGTGGTGGAAAATGAAAAATCCGCACGAAGGTTCATCAAAAAGATCACCCCTCGCAAATCCCAGGCACAGCTGCGCATTAAGCTTCTTAACAAATACACGGAGGAGCACGAGATCCCTGAGTACCTCCAACCCTGCATGCAGGGGTTTTCAATAGGAGTGCTCTCTGAGGCCGGTTGCCCCGGGATAGCGGACCCGGGAGCCTTGCTGGTGCGGATGGCTCATGAGAAGGGCATACGCGTGGTCCCGCTGGTAGGGCCATCTTCCATCATTCTCGCTCTGATGGCCAGTGGCCTGAATGGTCAGAACTTTGCATTCAATGGCTATTTGCCCATTGAATCGGCAGCGCGAAGGAAAGCCATCAGGGAGCTGGAAAAAAGGTCCCGGGAATCCGGTCAAACCCAATTATTTATGGAAACCCCTTACCGAAACAACAAGTTATTGGCGGAATTGGTCCGCGCGCTCAGGCCTGATACCCGTCTCTGCGTCGCTGCCGACCTTACCCTCAAGACGGAGTATATTCAAACCTTGGCCATTTCCGAATGGTCCGGGGTTACGGTCGACCTGCATAAAAGACCGGCCATCTTTGCCATACTGGCAGAATGAAAGTGAGGAGCCTAGAGTACTCTTGGATTTCTTCGCGGAAGTATGGAAGAAGTATCATACCCCTTGAACTTACCCATATATTGGGTGATGGTGGTTCCATAGGCGTCGGCAACATCGTGCCTTCCTCCTGAACGAAGGAATTTCTTCACATTTCCAGGGCCAGCGAGGTGGGCTGCGGCAAGGATGCCGGATTCGGTAATTTCCACCCCATTCATCCGCTTTCCGATAAACCGTGGGATGTCCCGACGCAAGATCCACTTGTTTCGCGCCAGATTGGTCTCAAATACCTGTTCCTGAAGTGCTGGGTTACGTAAAAACCGGGTGGCATTGTAGACTCCCATCAATTGCAGGGTGCCTATCCCAAACTGGTATTTTCCCAGGTACCCCAGTGTATTGATCACAAAATAGTCTCCCCTGGATTCTTTAAATGCTAGCGCTTCCCGGAAGCCGATTACCGATGTTCCCAAAAAAGGCGGGAGGATGATAGATGATTGTGCTGATTGCCTGAAAGCAGGGTAATGAACCGGCAGGCTGTCTTTGATCACCAGGGAGTCAGGTACCTGAACCCGCGATTGATGCTGTGGTCCAGAGATAAAACTCGCCAAAACCAACACCAAGATCAAAGGACTGATGCGTCGTATCCTTCTTTTCATAATAGTGCCTTCTAAAGACTTACAGGCATAAAAGCCTTGCTTATCGTTCTCAGGGTCAAAGATACATGCTGCCCCGGGCGCAAATCTGAAGATTTTCCTAAAATGAATGAATTCCCCGACAAAATGCAGAATTTACCTACAAATGATCTCAACGTCGGATTTTTTGAGCATTTAGCCAGAAGACGTACTGCGCTTTATTGCGGTTGTGTTGCTCCAGGGTCTCTGAAAAGATATGGTAGCCAAAATTCTCGGTGTCCGCCACAAAGTAAAGGAAATTGTGTTTTTCAGGGTTAAGCACCGCCTGAATTGCCGAGATATCAGGCATGGCAATGAGTCCGGGAGGGACCCCAGGATACTTATAAGTATTAAAAGGGGAATCCAGCTCGAGGTCCCGATAAAGCACTCGTCGTATCACCGTGTCGTAATTCCCGCTGGACTTTTTGATGGCGTAAATCACCGTGGGGTCCGCCTGCAAAAGCATGCCTCGTCTCAATCGGTTCAGATAGACCCCAGCCACCTTTGGACGTTCGTCGATTTGAGCGGTCTCCTTGTGCACCACCGCCGCAAGCGCCATGACCTCTTCCGGACTGAGATCCTGTGCTTTGGCTTTCTCCAGCCGGCTTTCTGTCCAGAATGCACGGTATTCCTTGAGCATGCGATCCCGGAATTTCGTAGCAGAAGTATTCCAGTAAAGCTCATAACTGTTAGGCAAATAAGGGATGAGCGCCTGATCCGAATTCCAGCCCTGGGCCTGAAGGAAGGAAGTATCCATGAAGGCGCGGTAGAGCTCCAGACTGTCGGCTTCCAGTTGTTCTGCAATGCGCCCCGCAAGCATAGCAGGGGATTCCTGATTGTTGAAAGAGATTTGAACCGGGGTATTGCCGCTGCGAAGGGAATTTACAATCTCATTGTTGTTCATCCCTTGGCGTATGGGGAACTTCCCCCCTTTGATATTGCTCAGATATCGTTTCCTTCGGGCAACCGCTTCAAAAGAATCCAGATCCTCCAAAAGCGGGGCCAGTTGTCGTTTTAATTCAGGATATCCGCCATCAGAGGGGATGAAAACATAGGCCACCTCGTTCGTAAAAGCCGTGTTTGGAGAGAAAAAGGCGCGGTATACCATGGCGGCAAACAACCCTCCGATTAACAAACCGATGACTATAATGATAAAAAGGAGTCTTCTAAGATACATCTTCCTTAAATTTTTGATAGAACAACACATCCTCGAAGCCTTGAGAAGTCCGCAACCAGCCTTTGCGCACTCCATTTTGCCGGAATCCCAGCTTTTCAAACAGGTGCCGGCTTCGGGAATTGGATACCGATATCGTGGCATAGACCTGGTGGAGCTGCAATACGCCAAAGGCATACTCACAAAACAATTCCAGGGCTTCGCTCCCATAGCCCCTGTCCCGGGTATCCGGTTGGGAGATCACAATCCCAACCCCCGCCCTGAGGTGCCTAGGGTTGAAATCATACAGATCGATCAGGCCCATGGGTTGCAGGTCAGGGCCACAGATAACCAACCGCAGCTGCTTTGCTTCATAAATATCCTGGTGTGACCTGGCCAGATAATCCTTCAGGACTTTCCTGGAATAAGGAGCCAGGGTACCACTGATCTCCCAGATCCCCGGATCATTCTCTAGGGTAAAAAGGTATTCCAGATCTTCTGGTTCCAGGGCCCTTAATTGAATATGTGCTCCCCGCAGATAGGTCATGGCAAAGTACCGCTAAAAACCCATGTTGCGGGTCCTTTCAACTTGATTTCCGAATATCCGTCAGAAGTTTTGGCAAAGGAGACCTCGAGGTCTCCCCCCCGTGTACTGATCCTGGCCCGGGTTCCCTTGAGATGCCCCAGATAGTGCATGGCAAGGGCCGTTGCCGTGACCCCGGTCCCGCAGGAGTAGGTTTCGTCCTCCACCCCGCGCTCATATGTTCGCACCTCAAATGCCTCTTCTCCCAGCAGCTTCACAAAATTGATGTTTGAACCTCGCTGTCCGTAGATTCCGTACCTCAGGCGCTCCCCTTCCTTCTTTACATCCAGGCCTTCCCAATCCTCCCAGACCTGCACGTGATGCGGTGAGCCGGTATCCAGCCAAAGGTGTTTTGGTTTGGAACGAACCTCAGTAACATCGGCCATGCCCAGGACAACCCGCTCCCCATCAATATGCGCTTTGTGGACCCCGTCCACGGCCAGGAATTCACAGGAATCCCGAACAACACCGAGTTTTTTTGCAAAGGCGACAACACATCTTCCGCCATTGCCACACATGCTTCCTTCTCTTCCATCTGAATTGAAATACACCATCCTGAAGTCTGTCGATTTGTCAGCCTCCAGCAGGATCAAACCGTCCGCGCCAATACCGAATCGCCTGTGACAAAGGCGTGAAATCAATTTGGTATCTTTTTTGGGGAAGGTATCCTGACGGTTGTCAAAGAGGATGAAGTCATTCCCGGTGGCCTGATATTTATGGAAATTCTGGGTCATCGGCTACAAAGATACATTTAAATCAGAGCATCGTTCTCGTTAAAATGTCGTTAAACGAAAATAACAACGCATCGAAAACAGTTAACTTTAAAATCCAAAAAAAGTGCGCAAATGAAACGAATAAGCGGTTTGTTTCTCGTCGCTTTGCTGGCGGGATCTTTAACTTTAGGGGCCTACAAGCTCTTTTTTGAACCTTCATACCAGGGCGTGGCCTTTGAGTCCGGTTCCCTTCCGGTCTTTCAAACCAGCAACCTCCCCCCAAACTTTTCCGGGGCGGGTATTGATGAGGCAGGTTTTACGGTTGCAGCTGAAAAAACAGTGCATGCCGTAGTCCACGTGAAAAACATAACAGAAAGTCAGGGGCCGAGCAACCTGCTGGAATTCTTTTACGGGTATCAGGAGCGCGGCCGCCCCCAGGTGGGAACCGGTTCCGGGGTCATCATTTCTCCCGACGGATATATTGTGACCAACAACCATGTGATTGCCAAGGCAACCCAGCTTATGGTAACATTGAACAACAACAAAACCTATGATGCCACCGTGGTGGGCACGGATCCCACAACGGATATTGCGCTGATCAAAGTAGAACCGGAGGATCCACTACCCTACCTCGCTTTTGGTGATTCTGACAATGTCATGATCGGGGAATGGGTGCTGGCCGTGGGGAACCCCTTTAACCTCACCTCTACGGTTACGGCGGGAATTGTTAGTGCAAAAGCCCGCAACCTCGGAAGGAATCAGTCCTTCATTCAGACGGATGCCGCCGTGAATCCGGGCAATAGCGGAGGAGCCCTGGTAAACACGAATGGCGATCTGGTAGGGATCAACACCGCAATTACCTCTCAAACCGGATCCTATATTGGCTACTCCTTTGCCGTCCCAAGCAACATTGCCCGCAAAGTGGTGCAGGACCTGTTGGAATACGGGGATGTGATCAAAGGGGTTATCGGTATTCAGACCATCCTTCCGGATAGCGAATACGCAAGGCAGAATGGTTTGGACCAGATCGAAGGGGTCTATGTGGAAAACGTGGAGGAGGACTCTGGAGCCGAAATAGCGGGGGTACAGCAAGGCGATATCATAAGGCAGATTGATGAGATCCCAATCACAAAATTCGCCGACCTCACCGGGTATATTGCCTCCAAAAGTCCGGGGGATGTGGTACAGGTCCGTCTGGACCGTGGTGGGGAGACCCTGGCCGTTGATGTAGAGGTTCGCGAAAAGCAGACCCTTCAGCTCCCCGTCTTCGGATTTATGGTCAAGAATCTTTCGGAGGAAGACAAAGGGAAATACAATATCGAAAATGGGGTGAAGATCATCGCTGTGCCTGAGAGATCCCGCAAATATGGCCTGGAAGGCAAAGTGATCCTTGCTGTAGATGGAAAGGAAGTCAGGAACATCAATGATGCCCGGAAGTACTTCAGCGACATTTCCCGCTATGAACAAACCAGCATTATGCTCCTGAACGAAGATGGTGAGCGGGAACGCGTGATCTTTCAGTAAACGACCTGCAAAACAAAAATCCCACCTGATCGGTGGGATTTTTTTGTACACTAAAACCTATGGCGAAAACGTTTGAAGTTTATAGTTTTGCGGATAACTTAATCAACCATTAATGAACTACTCGAGCACCTACGAGAAAGAGCTGGCTTTTCAGGCCGACCGGAGGAAAGCAACCACCGAATTTATCAAAATCATCAGTGACCTGTGGTACGACAAGGCGATTGAGGTGGTCCTGTTCAGGAATCAGATCATCGATAAAAACGTAAGCGAAATCATCAACCTGCACGAATACGCCGGCCAATTCGTTCAAAAACCCATCTCCATCTTTGATTCTGTGGAGCTGCTCAGGGCCATCAACGATATCAAATTACCCCCCTCCAAGCTGGATATCGGCAAGCTGACCTATGAGTACCACACCGACAACCCCCAGAACTATCAGAATGTCAAGGCATTCATCATAGATAAATTAAAGGACGCCCAGTCCTATCCGGAAATCGAACCCAAAGATGTGGTTCTGTACGGATTTGGTCGGATTGGGAGGCTGCTTGCCAGGGAACTCATGGCCAAAACAGGCAAGGGAAACCAACTTCGGTTGCGCGCCATTGTGACCCGTGGAAAATTAACACCCGAAGTACTGGAAAAACGCGCTGCTCTGCTTCGCACAGATTCAGTCCACGGACAATTCAGTGGTACGGTAGAGGCAGATCCGGAACTTAACCTGCTGGTCATCAATGGCACCAGTGTACACTTGATTTCGGCCGATGCCCCTGAGGAGATCGACTATACGGAGTACGGGATTGAAGATGCCCTGGTCATAGACAACACAGGAGCCTTCAGGGACGAGGCCTCCCTCGGCAGGCACCTGCGTGCCAGGGGTGTATCCAGGGTACTCCTGACAGCTCCGGGCAAGGATGTGCCGAACATCGTCCATGGAGTAAACCACGGGGTCTTTGATCCGGAATCCGTTTCCATATTCTCTGCGGCTTCCTGTACCACCAATGCCATCACCCCGGTATTGAAAGTGGTAGAAGATTCCCTGGGGATAGAAAAAGGGCATATCGAAACGATCCATGCCTATACCAATGACCAGAACCTCGTCGATAATATCCACTCCAAATACCGAAGGGGAAGGGCCGCGGGATTAAATATGGTCATCACCGAAACCGGGGCTGGGAAGGCAGTCGCAAAAGCGTTGCCGGCCCTGAAGGGAAAACTCACCTCCAATGCGATCCGGGTGCCCGTACCCAACGGTTCGCTGGCTATTCTAAACCTGGAGCTGAAAAACAAGACCACCCTCGAAGGAATCAATACCATCATCAAAAAATATGCACTGGAAGGAGATTTGGTGGAACAGATCAAGTATTCCCTTAGCAATGAGCTGGTATCCTCGGACATCATAGGTACTTCGGCCCCGGCCATTTATGACAGCCGGGCTACCATCGTGGCTGCAGACGGGAAAAACATCCTTCTCTATGTCTGGTACGACAATGAGTACGGGTATGCTCATCAGGTGATCCGATTGTCAAAGTATATCGCCAAGGTCCGCAGGTATACCTACTATTAATCATTGGATCCGTAGACTAATTTTCGATTTTGTCCGTATATCAGTGTGGGAGTTTCCCAGGTTTTTTTTCATTTACATAATATTGAAGTACTTTAGAGGCACCTAAAATCCATACCTACCCTAGAACGAACTGACATGAGGTTATTAAAAAAGACGATCCTCGGCCTTGCTCTGCTCGGAGCTGGCGTTTTGTGGTCCCAGGAGGCAGAACAGGAACTTTCTCTTGATGGAGGGACCATCGAGAGCCAGTTTGAATTTCTTTATAAGAAATCCGGCAACTACAACGCTGAAGGCCGACGCTATGAAGTAGTCCGCAAAATACAATTGGATAAGTTGAGGGGAAATGTGTTAGATAGCCTTACCTCCTTTCGCAAAGATATCGCTGAACTGCAGGCCGTTATTACAAGACAGGAAGGCATTATAGAGGACCTGAACACAAAACTGGAGAACACCAGCACCCAACTGACCGATGTGACCGAAGAAAAGGACAGCATGTCCTTCTTTGGGGCGCAAATCTCGAAAATTACGTATAACCTGATCCTTTGGACCATCATTGGAACCTTGTTGCTTTTCCTGCTCTTGTTTATTTATAAGTTCAGAAGAAGTAATGTGCTCACCCAGGAAGCCAAGGTGAAATTATCGGATGTGGAAAGCGAATACGAGGAGCATCGCAGAAAAGCCCTGGAACGGGAACAGCGAATCAGCCGCCAGCTGCAGGACGAAATCAACAAATACAAAAAGGGTAAATAGGACCTTGTGGTCCGCCCGATCCAATGACCATCCGAGAGGCCAAAGTGGATGATTTGCCCGAACTGGCTCAATTGATGGATGCCTACCGGGTCTTTTACGCCCAGCCATCGGATTCCAAAGCGGCCGGGGCATTCCTATCGGATCGCATTGAGCTCAGGGACTCCAGAATCTTCATAGCCCTTTTGGGAGAAAAAGCGGTGGGATTCACCCAGCTCTATCCCTCTTTCTCCAGCGTGGGGCTCATACGCATCTATATCCTCAATGACCTCTATGTAAACCCGGATTATCGGGGACAGGGGATTGGTGAAGCGTTGTTGAAAAAAGCACAGGAGTTCTGTATTTCTGAAGGTGCACGGGGCCTGGCCCTGGAAACAGCTGTCGAAAATCCTGCTCAATATCTTTATGAGCGCCTGGGATGGATAAAGGACGAGAGCTTCTTTCACTATTTCTGGACCTCCCCAACCCATAACCCTTAAACGCCGCCCACTTATGAGAATCGATATCGTTACGGTATTACCGGAATTGATCAAGAGCCCTTTTGAGGCCTCGATCCTTAAACGGGCCATTGAAAAGGGCCTGGTGGAGGTTCACCTGCATAACCTCAGGGACTACGCCTCAAATCGATACAAGCAAGTGGATGACTATGCGTTTGGTGGGGGTGCAGGGATGGTCCTCATGCCAGAGCCCCTGGACCGATGCCTCACGGATTTGTCTTCGGCAAGGGAGTATGATGAGATCATTTATATGACCCCGGATGGTAAGCGGTTAAACCAGCAAATGGCCAACCACCTGTCCCTTAAGGAGAACCTCTTGATCTTATGCGGACATTATAAGGGTATCGATCAACGGATTCGGGATCTGTGGGTTACCAAAGAAATTTCCATCGGGGACTATGTGCTTTCAGGGGGCGAGCTGGGAGCTGCCGTCCTCTCCGATGCCATCATTCGGCTTATACCAGGGGTGTTGAATGATGAAACTTCCGCCCTCACGGATACCTTTCAGGACAACCTCCTTGCACCCCCCGTTTATACCCGTCCGCGGGAATTCAAGGGCATGGGGGTACCCGAGGTACTGCTCAGCGGGAATTTCAACAAAATTGAAGCCTGGAGGGAAGCCGAGGCCTATAGGCGGACCCAGGAGCTACGCCCTGATTTGCTGGACCCTCGTGAAGAAGCAAATTTGGATTGAATTTTCTTGTCATTTGAGATTATTCAGTTATTTTTGCAAACGATTTGGGTCAACCTCTGACGATATCCGTGAATGTTGGTTCAAAAAAACCAAAAGCAATACCATGGAATCCTTAGTAAAATTTGTAGAGAACGAATTCGTCACGCGTAAAGACTTTCCGCAATTCTCTGCAGGAGACACCATCACGGTTTTTTACGAAATCAAGGAAGGAGACAAAACCCGTACCCAGTTTTTCAGGGGGGTTGTGATTCAGCGTCGCGGCTCCGGGGCCACTGAAACCTTTACCATCCGCAAGATGAGCGGCACGGTTGGTGTGGAGCGTATCTTCCCCATCAATATGCCCGCCTTGCAAAAAATCGAAATCAACAAGAGAGGAAAAGTGCGCCGGGCGCGTATCTTTTATTTCCGGGGACTTACCGGGAAGCGAGCTCGAATCAAAGAGGTTCGGTCGTAATTCCCTGCTGGAACAAAATAGAAAACCCGAAGCCTGTGCTTCGGGTTTTTTTTATTCCTTTTCGAAAGCGAGCAGGGTCTTTCTTATGATCCCAAGACATTCCAGCAGCTGTTCTTCGGTCATCACCAGAGGCGGAGCGAACCGAATAATATTGCCATGGGTGGGCTTGGCCAGCAATCCGTTATCCTTAAGTGCCACACAGATTTCCCATGCCGTGGAACTGTCCTCGGTATCATTGATCACAATGGCATTTAATAACCCCCTGCCCCTGACGAGCTTGACCAATTCGGTTTCCGCACTGATCTCCTCCATCTTTTCGCGAAAAAGGGAACCCAGCCGGTCTGCATTAATGGCCAGCTGTTCCTCCCGAACTACTTCGAGGGCTGCAACAGCCACTGCACAACCCAGGGGATTTCCCCCAAAGGTTGAACCATGGTTGCCGGGACGAATGACTTCCATCACCTCCTTGTTAGCTAAAACCGCTGAGACGGGGAAGACTCCACCCGATAACGCCTTTCCGAGGATGAGAATGTCTGGCTTCACCTCAGGGGAGCCGGAACAGTTTTTATCTGGACAGCTGCAGTTTCCACAACTGGCCAGCAGCCTGCCCGTTCTGGCTATACCCGTCTGAACTTCATCCGCAATAAAGAGCACATTGTGTTCTTTACAAAGGCGATATGCCTCCTTCAAATACTCGGGATCGGGAACATAGACTCCGGCCTCACCCTGAATGGGTTCAACCAAAAAAGCAGCTACATCCCCCGAAAGCATTTCCCTAAGGGCATTGAGATCGTTGTAGCGAACCGAAATGATCCCGGGCGTAAAAGGTCCGAAGTTCTCTGTTGCAATGGGGTCGTTCGAAGCTGAAATAATGCTTATGGTGCGGCCGTGGAAGTTATTCTGGCACACGATGATTTTAGCCCGGTTGGCATGGATTCCCTTTTTCTCATACCCCCATTTCCGGGCCAGCTTGATGGCTGTTTCCACGGCTTCGGCCCCGGTGTTCATGGGAAGCACCTTGTCAAATCCAAAATACTCGGTTATATATTTCTCATAGGCTCCGAGCTGGTCGTTGTAAAATGCCCGTGAGGTCAGGGTTAGTTTTTCCGCCTGATCTTTTAAGGCTCCAATGATCTTCGGATGGCAGTGGCCCTGATTGACGGCCGAATAGGCCGATAGAAAATCGTAATACTTTCGCCCTTCGACATCCCAAACATAGACGCCCTCGCCCCGGCTCAGGACAACCGGTAGCGGATGATAGTTCTGTGCTCCATAACGGGCCTCAAGTGCCATAGCCTCCGCTGAGCTGAGTGTTTCCATTACTGACATGAAAATGATTATTTATTATTAACAAATCCACCATTCCTGCTTTGGGAGAGAAATCATCCGCGAAGTGGGCTAAATGTACGAATATTTGAAGGCTGAAAACAAGATCTTTTCTGAGAATTCGACCTGCCGTAAATTACAGCTGACCACCTGAGCCCTTGGCAAATGAGACCTTCTTTGGATTCGACAAAAGGGGTTACTTTTGTCGCATGAGCAGAAAAAGAGCGAAACCATTTTTTGAGTCCCTTGAAGTGATCGATGCAGGGGCAAAGGGGAAAGCGGTGGCCAAAGCCCCCGACGGGCGGATTGTGTTTATGGCGAACGCGGTTCCGGGAGATCGCGTATCGGTGCAGACGACAAAAAGGCGAAAAGGCTATTATGAAGGATTTGTCACAGAGCTCCTGCACCCTTCGGAGGACCGGGTTGCTCCCAGGTGTTCCCATTTTGGAACCTGTGGAGGCTGCAAATGGCAGCATATGGATTACCAGGCCCAATTAAGATACAAGGAAAAAGAGGTTTTGGAGAATCTCAGGCGGATCGGAAAAGTGGAGCTTCCCCTGTCCGACCCTATCCTGCCCGCCCCCGCACAATTCTATTACCGCAATAAAATGGAATTCTCCTTTTCCTGCAACAGGTGGCTCGAACCTCAGGAGATTGCAGGAGAATCACCCATTGAAAGCCGTAATGCCCTGGGCTTGCACATCCCGGGGATGTGGGATAAAGTACTGGATCTCAAAGCGTGTTATCTGATGGCTCCCCCTGCAGATGAAATCCGATTGGGTATTCGCAGGTACGCCGAGGAGCACGGGCTTTCTTTTTTTGATCCCAGGGCCCATACGGGGTTGTTGCGTACCCTCATGATCCGCAATACCCTGGCTGGAGATATTATGGTCTTGCTCCAGTTCTTTGAAGATGATCCGGACCAACGGGAGGGACTTTTAAAGTTTGTTGAAAGCTCCTTCCCCCAGGTATCCTCCCTGTATTACGTGGTCAACCAGAAGAAAAATGACACGCTCTATGACCTTGACCTGATCCACTATTCCGGGCTTCCCTATATCACTGAGAAAATGGAAGGACTGCAGTTCCGTATAACGCCCAAGTCTTTCTATCAGACCAACAGCGCACAGGCGTACGCCCTGTACCAAAAGGTACGAGAGTTTGCCGGGTTGAACGGGACCGAATTGGTATATGATCTGTACACGGGGCTTGGAACCATTGCCCAATTTGTGGCCCGGAACGCAAAAAAGGTGGTGGGAATCGAGGCTGTCCCGGAGGCTATTGAGGCTGCCAGGGAGAATGCAGTTTTAAACGGCATAAACAATGCGGCCTTTTTTGCTGGGGACATGAAAGACCTGTTTGATCAGGATTTCCTCAAGGCGCACGGCATGCCCGATGTCATTATTGCGGATCCTCCCAGGGATGGAATGCACAAAGACGTGGTGGCCCGTATAGTGGATGCTGCGCCTTCCCGTATCGTATATGTAAGTTGCAACAGCGCTACCCAGGCGAGGGATCTTGAGCTGATGAAGGAACGTTATGAGGTCGTTCGGGTACAGCCTGTGGATATGTTCCCCCAGACCCACCACGTTGAAAATATTGTACTTTTAAAGCGACGGAATAATCCGTAATTTGACGGCTTATGCAACGAATCACTTCCCGCATCCAAGCAGTCCTGGGCACCGGATTGCTTTTCTGCCTGTTTCTCTCAGGAGTAATGGGATGCGAAAAGGACGATATCTGTGTGGATGGGGACACCCCACTGCTCGTCATCAAGTTCTACGACATTCAGGCTCCGGAGACTTCCAAGGCGGTCAGCAGCCTCAGGGTCTTAGGCCTCGGACAAGAAGACCCCGTTGACACGTTTGCGGATCAGAGCGACCTGGATTCCATCGCACTGCCCCTCCGTCCGGAACAGGAGGAAACCACCTTTATACTCATTCTGGATTCAGATGAAGAAGATGGCGTGGAAACAGGAAATGCCGATACCCTTCAATTCTCCTACAATACCCAGGGTGCTTTTATCTCCCGTGCCTGTGGTTTTGTCGCAAATTATGACGATCTGAATTCCCGCATTGAACCGGATACCTTGAATTGGATCCAAAATGTCGAGGTCATTAACTCCACCGTCCAAACTCAGGATACTACCCATGTCTCAATTTTCCACTAAGCTCCTTCTTGTTTTGATGCTGTTGCAGGCACTCACGGGTTCTGGGCAGGATGTGGTTCGGGATACGACCAAAAAGTCTGATATCTACGGGCTGCGCGTGGGTATCGACCTGAGCCGTCCCCTGCTGACCCTTTTAAACGAAGACTACCAGGGCCTTGAGATCGTTGGCGATTACCGAATCAGCGAAGATTTATATCTGGCAGCGGAACTCGGCAACGAATCCAGAAGGGTGGAAGAAGTTCTGGACAATGCCGATGGGATTAACCGCATTACCCTCTATGATATTGAAAGTGCTGGAAGTTACCTGAAATTAGGCGTGGATTACAATACCTACACCAATTGGTATGGAATGAACAACAGCATCCTGATAGGGGCCCGATACGCGTTTTCCACCTTTAAAAACACCCTGGACAACTACCGCTATTTCGACAGCAACCGTTATTGGAGTCCGAATGATTTTGTGGCCGGAAGTGAATTTGTGGGAGAATACACAGGCCTTAACGCGTCCTGGCTGGAACTCCTGGCCGGGGTGAAGGCGGAGCTTTTTGCCAATTTTTACCTGGGTGCGAGCATCCGCCTCAATGTGCTGATTACCGACAAGGATTCAGGAGCATTTAAAAATATCTGGATACCCGGATTTAACCGGAAGAATGATAACTCCCGCATCGGCTGGGGATTTAATTACACCCTGAGCTATCTGCTTCCGATTTACCGAAAAGCGAGGAAAAAACCATCGGACCCGCCTCAATAACCTTATTCCGCCTGCTGATATTTGGCTTTCTTGCTACCCTTGTAGATCTCATATAGGACCAGTCTGGATTCTATTTTCCCGTTGAAGAACTTGATCTTTCTCGATGGGCGAAGTCCTACGTATTTCAGAGCCTCCAGATTCCCGGTAAACATCCAGGCTCGGGTGTTGGGGTAAGCTTGCTTTAAAGTATCTCCAAATTTGCTGTAGAACCCTTCAAGTTCCACGGGCAGCCGTTCCCCATAGGGAGGGTTGCAGATCAGAAACAAGGATGATTCATTTGCCTTGGCGGAGGCAAAGAAATCCTGTTTTTTCACCTGGATAAAGTCAGACAATTGGGCTGTGTTCACATTCTCAATCGCTTTACGAACCGCTGACGGGGCTTTGTCATACCCGGTGATGGCATGTGAGAAATCTCGTGTTTTGGAAAGGCAGGCATCATGAATGGTTGCAAACAGGTCAGGGTCATAGTCTTTCCAGGTCTGAAATCCGAAGCGTTGACGGTTGATGTTTGCAGGGATATTACAGGCAATCATTGCCGCTTCGATCAGAAGCGTCCCGCTCCCGCACATGGGATCCAAGAAGTCGGATTGGCCATTCCATCCACTTTGAAGAAGAATGCCGGCTGCAAGTACTTCGTTCAGAGGTGCCTTATTGGTGGCGCGTCGGTAACCCCTTTGGTGGAGGGAGTTTCCTGAACTATCCAGTGAAAGATGGCCTGTATTTCCCTGAAGGTGAAGATGGATCCGAACATCCGGCTGGGATACAGATACGCTGGGTCGAGCCCCGGATTTCTTCCTGAACTGGTCCACTATAGCATCTTTGACCTTCTGGGAAACAAAAAGTGAATGGGAAAAATGATCACTGTGCATTACCGTATCGATCACAAAGGTCATTTCAGGATCCAGATACCTGCTCCAGTTGACCTCCTGAATACGATCGTAGAGATCTTCTGAACGTCTAATCTTAAAGGTCCATATGGGTTTGAGAATGCGCAGAGCTGTCCTGAGGGACAGGTTTGCCTTGTACATAAACCCCTGATCCCCTTCGAAAAATGCGCAGCGCACCCCTTCCTTAACCTTTCCCGCACCTAATGTCCTCAGTTCGGTTGCCAGGATCGGTTCAAGACCATAAAGCGTTTTGGCAAGCATTTTAAAACTTTCTGCCATTGCCTGTGTTATTGGAACCCTAAAAATACACTAATTTTACCGGTGTATTAAAGAAATGATCCCGGTACTCCCCACCCCTTTAGAATTGATGCTGCCCGCAATGGCAGTACTTCTGAGTTTTGTCCTCTTGTTGGGAATCCCCGCGCTTAAAATCAAAGACCATCGCCTGCTGCTGTCATTCAGTGGAGCTTTCTTGCTTGGGGTTACCTTATTTGAGCTCCTTCCGGAAGTATTCGATCAGGGGATGCCAGGAAAACCCGGGGTTTTTATTGCCATTGGGATCCTGTTGCAAATCATCCTCGAATTTTTCTCCAGGGGGGCTGAGCATGGGCATAAACACCATACCAATGCCGAGAAGGGCTTTCCATTGATGTTGCTCATAAGCCTGGGGCTCCACGCCTTCCTTGAGGGAATACCCTTATCGGTAAATCAGGGTGTGTTGTGGGCCATTACGGTTCATAAAATCCCGGTAGCCCTGATCCTGGGCGGTTTCCTGCTTGATTCCGGCCTTTCGCGCAACACTGCCTGGGCCTTTATGGTCATTTTCGCCTCAATGACCCCTTTGGGGACCTGGTTGGGTAGTTTGCAGGTACTGCAGGGAGTGTATCCCTACTTACTGGCATTGGTGATTGGGATGATTCTTCACGTCTCCACCATTATCCTTTTTGAGAGCTCCCGTGATCACAAAGTAAACCTTCAAAAACTCGGGGTGATTATCCTCGCTTTGGTCCTGGCATATTATCTATAGCGGCACAAATTCAGTGGGGAAGGATTTCAAGGTAGATCAACAACCAATGCGAGAGGGCCCCCGCAAGGACAAAAAAGTGCCAGATCATATGATTATACGGAATCTTTCTGATGGCATAGAACAGTATTCCGACCGTATAAAAGGCTCCACCGGCGATGAGCAGGGCTTTCCCCCGGGTTGACAGGTATCCCAGAAGACTATCCAGATCGATTACGATCAACCAACCCATCAAGAGGTAGAGCAACAAAGAAAAGATCTCAAACCGCCCTGTAAAAAACAACTTGAGTATCGTTCCGAATAGTGCCATGCCCCAGACCGCACCAAAAAGCCACCAGCCACTGCCCTCGCGCAGGGTGATCAGGGCCACTGGAGTGTAGGTCCCTGCGATAAGCAGGTAAATACTGATATGGTCCAGTATCCGCAGCTTCCTTTTAACTCGCGGGTCTGCCACGGCATGGTATACCGTGGAAGCTGAAAAAAGCACAATGATCGAGATACTGTAAACCCAGACGGAGGTGCGACTCAGCCCGTCCATACCCTGTATCCTGATCGCCATAAAGATGGCCCCA